>CAYQTY010000294.1:2817-4440 GCA_964420535.1 uncultured Leptolinea sp.
TAAGGAAAAACATGTGGGCACTAAACTACTGGCCAAATGCAGTCGAAATTAAATTTAACAAAAACATGTCGCCGCTTGCGAAACCAAGCAACTTAAATGTAATAGAACTCATAGCGTACAAAATTCAATATTGGTATATGAAATCGAAAATTACCAAGGAAGTGGTATCACCGACGAGAGCAGTTTTTCATCCGGTTGACCGGCGGCGCGATGGTCCTGGCTTACCTGTACGCCATCCTACCAGATACATCCAGTCTCGATTTCGCTCTACCTGATGCACTCCGCTGGACCGGTGCTGCGCTAATGCTGGGAGGAAATTTAGTGTTTATTTTGGCGTATCTTCAACTGGGCAAGCAATGGTCGCCGGAATTGGAAATACAACCCGGCCACCGTCTGATCATCCGAGGAATTTACCGTGTAGTCCGGCATCCGATGTACTCTGGATTCCTGGTTTTTGGTCTGGGGTTGGTGTTCCTGTCTGCCAATCTGTTCGGGTGTGTGTATCTGCCGGCAGTCGCGGCGATGATCATTACACGGCTGCCATCGGAAGAACAACTGTTAGCGGAAGAATTCGGCGAAGAGTATCTAGAGTACAAGAGAAGATCATCAGCTCTCATCCCGGGCATCTTCTGAACAAATTTGGGATACGGTAATAAAACAGTCAATCTTCCGGAAACAAGGCAACCGGAATACAATCATCATAATGTTCACACAGACAAAGAACTTCGCGCGGCGTGTGGGATTCAGTATCAAGCAGACTTTCATCGCGCTGCGCCATCCCAATTACCGGTTGTGGTTTTACGGTCAACTCGTTTCACTGGTTGGCACCTGGATGCAGAATACCGCACAGGGTTTTCTGATTTATCAATTAACCAATTCCCCGGCTTTTCTGGGATATGTGGCTTTTGCCTCCGGTCTGCCTTCGTGGTTGTTCACCCTGTATGGCGGCGTGATCGCAGACAGGATCTCCCGGCGCAAGATGATCATCATCGCCCAGGCATCCATGATGGTACTGGCTTTTATCCAGGCGGCACTGGTGTTTTCCGGGTTGATCCAACCATGGCATATCCTTGTGCTCGCGTTCCTGCTGGGTATCGCCACAGCGTTTGACGCACCCGCGAGGCAGTCATTTGTAGTCGAACTCGTTGACCGTGAAGACCTCACAAACGCGATCGCGCTGAACTCAACCATGTTTAACATGGCAACCGTGGTTGGCCCGGCTGTTGCAGGTTTTGCCTACGCGCTGGTCGGCCCGGCCTGGTGTTTTACGATCAATGGCATTTCATTTATCGCGGTGATCACAGCGCTTTCTATGATGAACCTACCCGCATGGACGCAGATAACCGAATCCGGCAATGTTGTTGCCCGGATCAAAGAAGGGCTTGATTACATGCGGAACAGCCGGGTGATCATCGGAATCATGATCATGGTAGGGATTGTCGGGGCGTTCGGGAGCGGGGTCTTTACATTAACCCCTGCCTGGTCTGTGGAAGTACTGCGGGGCGACGCATCAACCAACGGGTTGATGCTTTCAGCCCGGGGTCTGGGTTCTATGATCGGCGGGCTTTTTATCGCCTGGCTCAGCCGCTACCGGGTAAGGGGACAAGCATTCGCGGCAGGCAG
>CAYQTY010000295.1:0-4398 GCA_964420535.1 uncultured Leptolinea sp.
GGTACTCGAGCGTTTCAATATCTCCGTCTTTACCTTTGCCGTCGCAAATATTCTCAAGGATCTCAAGAATACGCCGGGTACCCACACGGCATGGTGTGCATTTTCCGCAGGATTCATCCTGAGTGAAATCCATGAAGTAGCGGGCAATATCAACCATGCAGCTTTCTTCATCAAGCACAATCAAACCGCCTGAACCCATCATGGCACCCGCGGAAATTAATGATTCATAATCCACAGGCAGATCAAGGAATTTCGCCGGCAGACATCCGCCCATTGGGCCGCCGATTTGCGCTGCTTTGAAGCCTTTGTCATCTTTGATTCCGCCGCCAACTTCGTATACCAGTTCGCGGAGGGTAATGCCAAGAGGTACTTCAACCAGACCCGGTTTCTTCAGATCGCCAGCCAAAGCGAAGGTTTTTGTGCCTTTGCTCTTTTCAGTACCCAGGCTGGAGTACCATTCGGCGCCCTTCAGAATAATTTGAGGTACGTTGGCATAGGATTCAACATTGTTGATGTTGGTCGGTTTGGCAAACAGCCCTTTTACAGCCGGGAAGGGCGGACGTGGACGTGGTTCACCGCGTTTACCTTCAATAGAAGCCATCAAAGCTGTCTCTTCACCGCAGACGAACGCCCCGGCGCCCATACGGACTTCCAGGTCGAAGTCAAAGCCGGTTCCAAGAATATTCTTTCCAAGCAAGCCCAGACCGCGAGCCTGTTCGATGGCTATATTCAGGGTACGCACAGCTACGGGGTACTCGGCGCGGCAGTAGATATAACCCTGACTGGAACCGATGGTGTAGCCGGCGATTATCATACCTTCCAATACAGCATGAGGATCGCCTTCGAGTACGCGGCGGTTCATGAACGCACCGGGATCCCCTTCGTCAGCATTGCAAACGACATACTTCGGCGTTTCAACGCTGGCGCGGGCAAAGCTCCACTTTTTTCCCGTTGGGAAACCTGCGCCACCACGGCCGCGTTCACCGGATTTCAACATTTCATCAACAACCTGATCAGGGGTCATGGACGAGAGGACTTTAGCGACAGCCTGGTAGCCATCTTCGGCAATATAGTCCTCAATATTTTCCGGATCGATTTCACCGCAGTTCTTCAAAACAACACGAAGTTCTTTGGGCGTAGGAGCAGACAGCTCTTCATCGGCTGCTTTCTCCATATTTATGACAAATTTCTGGGCGACACGACCTTTCAGGAAGTGTTCCTGTACCATGAAAGGGACATCATCTACGGTCAGATTACCGTAGTGAACACCTTCCGGGTAGACCATAATTTCAGGCCCAAGAGCGCATCCACCAATTCGGGATGTTTCAAGAACTTGAACTTCATCAATTAAACCCTGGGCGACCAATTCATCTTGAAGGGCGTCCATAACCTCATGAGCGCCTTTTTCAAGGCATTCCGGGTCAACACAGACTAAGACATGCGAACGAAAATACTTCATTATGAAAACCTTCGATAAGAGAGTGAAAAGCTATGCTTTGATAACATGATCCTGGAGGATTTTTCCCTCACCTACATGTTCTTTCATGATACGGCGGGCCACTTCCGGGGTAACTTTTCCGTAGGAAACTTTCGGTTCATTCCCGATGGTGACCTGCATAATCGGTTCTTTTTCGCAGAGACCCAGACAGCCAGTCTGAGAAACAATAATGCCGCTGATGTTATCTTTTTCAATCAGATCCAAAACGGCTTTCATTGTCTCACGGGCGCCGGCTGCGATACCACATGTACCCATGGCAACCGTCACCTGGGCTTTGCCTTCAGCAGCCTTTACTTTGCGCTTTTCCAGTGCCTCTTCTCGAATTTTCTTCAGATCTTCCAGTGATTTTATGGTTGTCATCGTCTCTCTCCTGATAACAGGGTTGGTTCAGGCAGCAACCTGAACATTGTTTATGCCTGATTCGAAAAGATTCCTCAAAAAAGTTAGAACAACAGGTTCGGTCAAAGACACCCCCTGCAATTCACTTTTAATACTATTATCATCCAGATAAAAAGATTCATGGTCAACACGATAGGAGAATATGAAATTCACAGAAGGATTGGCGATAAGCAAATTCAAGAATGTTGTCGCAAGATCACCCAACGGCATCCGGTCAATATGGCTTCTTTGAAAATCAACAGATACTTCCGTACCTTCTCCCAATTTTGAAGAGATAGTCATTGATCCATTGCACAATTCTGCCGCCTCTTTTAGGAGGGGTAATCCCAAACCGACTTTACGGGTGGTTCTGGATGTTACGAACGGATCTGTAACCTGTTTGACCATTTCCTCGGACATGCCCTTGCCATCATCTGTGGTTTTTATCAGAAGACGATCTGCTTTAGAATCTTCCACAACTTCAATGCGTATAGTTTTAGCGCCTGCCGCCACACTGTTTTCCGCGATATCCAACAGGTGTAGGGCCAATTCACGCATCGGGTATCTTTTACTCCTGTACCGGATGTATATTCTTGATCAACTGGGGGAATTTATTCGGACGAACGCGCCCGTGAAGATCTTCGTCAACAACCACAACAGGAGCCTGACTGCAAGCGCCAACGCACCGGCAAACCTCCAGTGTTATCTCGCCATCTTCTGTGGTCTGTCCGGGTTCAACACCTAATATCTGTTTGGCCTTTTCAATGATCTGCGGGATACCACCGACGTAACAGGCGGTACCTAGGCAGAACTTGACCGTATGCTTTCCACGGGGACTTGTGGTAAAGAATGAGTAGAAGGAAACTACCCCATGTACCTGACTTACCGGTACACCTAGCTGTTGCGCAACATACGCTTGCATAGGGCGGGAAATAAACCCAATTTTTCCTTGAAGTTCGTTCAAGACAACCATTGTTGCGCCATTCAAATGTTTGTTGCGGTCGATGATTTCATCAATTTCTTTTTTGTTTTGTGGGATTGCTAGTGGATCATTCGGTGGAATTGTTGGTTTTGTTTCTGCCATACCGGCTCCAGAGTAGTAGAGTTCCCGTAAAGGGATCTATTATTACCAATACTCTCCAATTTATGTACTTTTAGTGTACACAACCTCTTTTCAGACAATAAGAACAAATGTCATTGAAATGTTGGAAAGTTGGTCATCAAAATTGTTTACAATCAGAGAAATTTTTTTCACTGATTTTATTGATTTGATTCTACCTTAACCTGTGATTTCTGTCACAAATTTGGTTGACGAATTTCGAAATTCCTTCCCCCAATTTTCAAAAAAGCCTTATTTAGCTCGTTTATTGTCGGTTCTTTAAGGCTGAAATAGTTAACTCCGAGGAATTCCTCCAGACGATGGACGTCACCACTCTGGATAATTACATGGTTCACTAACTGCGGATATGTTTTTAAAGCCTTTTCCACAGTCATATGCCTAGAAATTTCCATTACGGGATTGTGTTCCAACTCTTCTGGAATAAGCCCCAGGGTAGGCAACAGTCCGAACGCTTTCCTGTTAACATGTGCCGGTATAACAATCCCGCCCAATACCTGAACATGTTCCAATGCGGATTTTATAGTGAGTTTTGAAGAAGATATTAAAAGCCGATCTTCACGGAATAAAAAATCGCCTGTTTCATCAACGACAAACTGTTCACCAAACAAATCTGGATTGTTCTGCAGCGTAGGCAAGGAGAAATCAACTAATCTTTGAAAATCTTTAACCTGATCAAGGGTGTCAAAAATACATAACACATGGATTTCCTCATGTGTCTGTAGTTCCATTCCGGGAAGAATGTGGATACCTGTTCCAGAGGCGGCTTTCATTACCGCGGCGATATTGCCGGAAGAATTATGGTCAGTTATAGCCAGCAAATTAATCCCCAGGTCTAACGCTTCCTGGATTATTAATGGGGGAATCATTTCTACTTCCGCACAGGGTGAAAGCACAGTATGAACGTGCAATTCGGCACGGAACGTTTCAAATTGGCTCACGGATTCCGCAAACCCATCTCCCAAAGCTGACCGATCGTTGAAAATGTTGAATCTGAAGTTGAAAGTAAAGTCACACCCTCGTCATTCGCTTTTTGGATGGTATTCTCATCCGGCATGGCACCTTCGGTGATGATGACGGCGGTTAATTCCAACAACGCCGCGACAGCCACTATGTTCCCATGAGCCTGCAACGTAACCCATAATCCCTGCTTGGGTGCACCGGCCATAACGCAACTTAATAGATCGGAACTATATCCAAATGTTGGAGTAATTGATGTGAAGTCCCTGGGCTCAGTCAAGACTGACAATTCTAATTTGTCGATGATCTGTTGAATATCCATGATTATGCTTTTTCTCCCAGGTTGGTGTTGGAATCTCCGAGTAATTCCTTGTTTTCAAGGTTTATTTTCATACGAAGGCGGGTGCCTTTACCAAAAACGGATTCCAGTTTCATATTATCCACA
>CAYQTY010000296.1:0-4383 GCA_964420535.1 uncultured Leptolinea sp.
CGAGCAGATCAAGCTGCATGTGGGCTCGCTGCTGCCGCATGAGAACGGCCAGTCGCTGCGGGTGGATGGCCAGCCGGTTTTGTCAACCACCATACCGCTTCCGCCGCAGGGAACGGCCAGATTAAGTGTTGAAGTCACGGTCGGAGATATCCATTAACTAATAACAATTCCTCACCGGGCAGCCTGGAGTGCAGTCTTCCAGACTGCCCGGTATTATTTAAGCGGCAAAATGATGGTTCATCCTTACAGTGATATCTGCATATAAGGCAGATCACTTTCAATCCTTTCCGATCAACCGAAAAACAGTAGAATAGAGAGAAGGTAACTTTTCTTATTGAGGGTAAAAAATGGCTGATGAAGATCCCCGTGTTCTAAAGCTCAGGGAATTGCGCGCGAAAGCTAAACTGGCTGGCGGCGAAGAAAGAATTGCCCGCCAGCATGCCAAAGGGAAAATGACCGCTCGGGAACGCCTGGAAATCCTGTTGGATAAAGGCAGTTTTGATGAACTCGAAACGTTTGTCACAGCCCGACCCGGCGGTGGCTCTGAAACCCAGGAGTTTCCTCCCGGAGATGGGGTGGTGACCGGTTATGGACGCATCAACGGCAGACCGGTGTATGTCTACGCTCAGGATTTCACCATTCAGGGTGGCGCGTTGGGTGAGATGCAAAGCCATAAGATCTGCCGGATGATGGATCTGGCAGCCCAATGCGGCGCGCCGATCATCGGCCTGATCGATTCGGGCGGGGCGCGTATTCAGGAAGGTGTGCTCAGCCTGAGAGGCTATGGCGATATTTTCCGCCGCAACGCGTTGTATTCCGGCATCATTCCGCAGATCAGCATCGTTCTGGGACCCTGCGCTGGAGGAGCCGCTTATTCCCCCGCGCTGACTGACCTGATCATCATGGTGGAAAAACAATCCTATATGTTCCTTACCGGACCTGACGTGATCAAATCGGTCACCGGCGAAGTGGTAGACGTGGAACAGTTGGGCGGAGCCGAAACCCACCTGACCATCAGCGGACTGGCACACCTCACGGCGCCTGATGAACGGGCCTCGCAGGACATCTGCCGCAAAACGCTCGGGTACCTGCCGTCAAACCATCTGGAAAATCCTCCTGCCGGAAAAACAGAAGACCCTGAACGGCTGTGCCCGTCACTTAACAGCTTTATCCCGCTGGACGCGTCACTGCCCTACAGTATGCACAGCATTATTCATCAGATCGTGGATGCCGGTTCATTTCTCGAGATGCAATCCGGGTTTGCCGGAAACGCGATAGTGGGCCTGGCACGCTTTGACGGGCAGGCGGCTGGTATTGTGGCACAGGAACCCTCCGTAATGGCTGGCGTGATTGATATTGACGCGGCCGATAAGATCTGCCGCTTTGTGCGCATGTGTGATTGTTTCAACATTCCACTGGTCACTCTGGTGGATTCTCCCGGCTTCCTGCCGGGTGTTGACCAGGAACACCGCGGCATCATCCGCCACGGCGCCAAGGTGTTGTATGCCTATTCCGAAGCCACCGTACCGAAGGTCAGCATCATCACCCGCAAGGCTTATGGCGGCGCGTATGTGGTCATGTCCAGCAAATATCTGGGGACAGATATCACCTATGCCTGGCCCAGCGCCGAAGTTGCCGTGATGGGACCTGAGGGCGCTGTGAACATCCTGTACCGCAAGCAGGTGGAATCCGCCGCCGATCCGGCCGCGGAGCGCAAACGCCTTACGGAAGAATATCGTGAAACGTATCTAAATCCCTATTCCGCGGCTTCGCTTGGCGCGGTGGACGAGGTAATCGAACCTCAGGAAACCCGGCAGAAAGTTGTCTCAGCCCTGCGGGTACTGCGGAGAAAAGCCATCAACCCGCCGGTACGCCGGCACGGTAACATTCCGGTCTGAAAAGGATCTGTATGAGTCCGATGAATCAGGGATTACTGATTACCGCGATCGGCATGGGACTGGTTTTTCTGGCCATTGTTTTGCTCTGGGGATTAATGGCGTTGATGGTGCGCCTCGGCGCCCGAATGGAAAAATCAGCTTCGGACCTCCCTCCCGAAACTGTCGCTAACGAAAAAACAGAACCGGAAATAGATGCCTCGAATCTGAGAAAACGTCAGGCTGCCGCCGCTGCTGTGGCGTACGCGCTCGCGGCGCGGGCTGAAAAAAACCGGATGGACGTCTATTCCAGCGGGTTTACCGGAAATACCTGGCAAACCGCGCAACGGGCACAGGTATTGCAAGGCAAAACAAACATCTTCACCAGCCGGTCATCACGGAGGTAACATCATGGTCTATGCGGTCAGAATTGGTGATCAGACATATTCTGTTGAGATCAACGATCTCAACTCCCGCCCCGTTGTGGTATCTGTTGACGGCGAAAAAATGGATGTGTGGCCGGAAGAAGACCTGTCGGCTTCCGAAAATCAATCCGTGAACAGGCCGGCCGGTACGGAACAGACAGCCCCGATGCCGGTTGACAGGCTGCCGAGAAGTTTCGGTATGCAGCAGGCGGCATCATCCCGCGCTGTAACAGCCCCCATCCCCGGCGTCATCGTGCAGATCAATGCGTCTGCCGGTCAAACCGTAAAACGCGGAGACGAGCTTTGTGTTCTGGAAGCTATGAAGATGAAGAACTCCATCAAAGCCGGCCGCGACGCTACGATTGCCACTATCAATATCGCCGTGGGTGACCAGGTTCGTCACGGGCAGGTTTTGATCGAATTTACAGATTGACGAGGCACAATGGACTTTAGCGGACTGGTTGCTGAAATAACCAGAGGCTTTAGCAGCTTTTCCTGGGGCAATGCTGTGATGATCGCGGCAGGTGCCCTATTGATCTACCTGGCAGTAGCCAAAGAATATGAACCGGTTCTGTTATTACCCATCGGTTTCGGGTGCATCCTGGCCAACGTGGGTATGTCCAGTGAAACCGGCCTGTTCAAGATTCTGTATGATGCCGGCATCAAAACCGAATTATTTCCCCTATTAATTTTTATCGGTGTGGGCGCGATGATCGATTTCAGCCCGCTGCTGGCCCAGCCTAAAATGGTTCTGCTGGGCGCGGCCGGGCAGTTTGGTATCTACGCCACATTGCTGCTGGCACTATTGTTGAAATTCCCGCTGAACCAGGCCGCTTCCATCGGTGTGATAGGCGCCATTGACGGCCCGACGGCCATTTTTGTGGCATCCAAACTGGCGCCGGAACTTCTGGCACCTATTGCTGTGGCCGCGTATTCTTATATGAGTCTCATACCCATCATCCAACCACCCATCATGCGCCTGATGACCACCCGCAAAGAGCGGCTGGTGCGTATGGACTATGCCCCGCGGCCGGTTTCTCAGCGTATCCGCATCGCGTTCCCGATCGTAGTAACGGTTATTGTCAGCCTGCTGGCACCGGACGCCGCGCCGTTGATCGCCACGTTGATGCTGGGTAACCTGCTTCGCGAGAGCGGCGTGGTCGACCGGTTAAACAAGGCAGCCCAGAATGAGATCATCAATATCGCCACCCTCTTCCTGGGATTGACCATTGGATCCACCATGACGGCATCCAGTTTTCTCAACTGGCAGACGTTCTATATCCTGCTGCTTGGTTTGCTGGCATTTGTGATTGACACAGTTGCCGGACTTTCGTTTGGTAAGTTGATGTGCTGGTTGAGCGGGTATAAAATCAATCCGTTGATTGGCGCCTGCGGTATTAGCGCGTTTCCCATGGCCGCGCGGCTTTCGGCAAAAATGGCGCAGGAAGAAGATTTTGAAAATTTCATCCTCATGCATGCCATGGGGTCCAACACAGCCGGTCAATTGGGCAGTGTGATCGCCGGCGGATTGCTGTTGGCGCTCGTAATGGCGTTTCATTGATCAAGGGGATAACGTATGCCTGTATTGCCTTCCGGTAAAAAAATTGAATTGATCCCGCAAATGCGGCAGATCAATTTTATCGACGAACTGCCTGACCCTGGATTCTTCTGGATCGATACGCCGGAAGATATTCGTGAATCCAACCTCCCCGGCGAAGCAGAGATCAACCGCCCGATGAAACAGGTGCCGTTGCCGGAATCCATCGATGAATTCCTGCAATATATCAGTATTGTAGTTGTGGACCAGTCCGGTTTCCCTGAGATTACCGATTTCACCCTGAAAAACTTCCCTCCCAAAGGATACCTCAACCGGACGGACCACGGCGTGTGGACAAGCTGGATCCGCAGCGAGCCGGTGAAGTTATATCTTGAGATCCGCATGTCGGAGTGTTTTGACCAGGTGGAATACCTGACCCGGCTAAAACTCTGGGAAGCGGGGAAACCTTCCTCGGAATTTGTGAAAGACCCTCTGGTAAAACGGTATGATCTCTTTTTGCAAAATGAACCACCGGATGAAAAGAAGA
>CAYQTY010000297.1:0-4364 GCA_964420535.1 uncultured Leptolinea sp.
CTCCTTCGCCTGACCGATGGTGATTCAGACGATGTGTCCCCGGTTGTTAGCCCTGATGGAACCCGGATCGCGTTTTCTTCCAAACGGGATGGCGCCTGGGATATTTATATGTTGGAAGTTGGATCAGGGACTATTACCCGGTTGACCAACACACCCCAGTATGAAGGCGCGCCAACATGGTCACCGGATGGCCAGTGGCTGGCCTTTGAGCAATATGTTAAAACCGGCAACCTGGATATCTTCCTCCTGGAAGTGAACCATCCGGAAAATGCTCCCTTGCATTTAACCGATGATCCCGCGGCTGATTTCTCACCATCATGGATGGCGGGCGGTGCCGGCCGGCAGATCGCATTTGTATCTGACCGTTCTGGAAACAATGAGATATGGATTGCCCGCCTCGATAACTTCAAAGAGCGATTCATCAACGCATCATTGGATGCGGATAGCGAAGATACCCATCCTGTCTGGTCACCTGACGGAGTGTATTTAAGCTGGGCAAAAAGACATGGCGGCGACGCGTCTATTGTCATATGGGATTCAAGCAGTATCAATTCGCCGGTGAAAACGGTAGGATCCGGAGACTGGCCGGTGTGGAACCCTGCCGGGAATACCATCGCATCACGCGTGAGGCTCCCGAATCTAACCGCTCTTTCTTCGTATGAGATCACTACCGGCCAGATCAATATCCCCTTGATCCGCTTACCCGGTCCGTTGCAGGGCTTGGATTGGCGAACCGGTGAACTAACCCGTATCATTGAAACCCGGCTCGCGGAAGCCCCCTCACCCCAATCTCCGGCTCTCTGGGGGGCCATTTTGCAACAGGATCCTTTACCCCAGGGCAAAGATGGACTTGTGACTCTAGACGGAGTGGCCGCGCCGGCGCCTGTATTGTTGGATTCGGTAGATGATTCTTACATCGCCCTCCGATCGAGAATTGGTAATTTAATCGGCTGGGACTTTATGAACAGCCTTTCATCTGCCTTTATGGAAAAAGATACGCCCGCTGATCCCGGTTATACCAATTCATGGCTATCCACCGGGCGTGCCTTTGAGATCAATGACCTTCCGATGAATTCAGGTTGGATGGCATTGGTTCGTGAAGAATTTGGTACACAAATTTACTGGCGAATCTACCTGAAAACCCGTATGCAGGATGGCTCGCAGGGCCGCCCAATGACCGAAAGAGCCTGGGATATTATCTCGCGCAACTCCGGCGACCCGACTGTTTATGAAACCGGTGGTAAGGAAACCGGTGTTCCCCAGGGCTACTGGGTTGACTACACTGAATGGGCGAACCGGTATGGCTGGGAACGCTTCCCTGCCCTTTCCAACTGGATCACATATTATCCTGGTGCCCGCTTTAAATTGTTCGCGTTAACCGAAGGTTTCGATCTGACCACCGCATTAAACCAGATATATCCTGGTGAAAATTTCGCCCGCCAGGTCGTCCTCCCCACTTTAACATCCTTCCCGAAGCCCCAGGTAGAAAATCAGGAACCTGCCCTCGAAGCAGAGAAACCAGCCGCGGAAGTAGAGAATCCAACGCCAACTCCCGTTACCAGTAGACCAATTGAAACCGGCAATAATGAGTAACAGCCGCAGTATCCCGTGGGTTTTCCTCTCAGGCATGTCAGTTGCCATGTTGATCAGTGGCTGCTCTTCGTATGTCACCATTCCTGAAGTGCAAACCGGTCAATCCGCTCCTGTAATTGCTACGAATTTACCTCCGATTCCCACTAGCGAAGTACCCGTTATTATCCCTCAGGTGACGGAAGTTCCTCAAGTGATCCTCCCGATTAATGAGCCGGCATTCACAATTATTGAAGAAAAGCAGCCCGTACCGACCATTGAGCCGCATGCGGCTCCTGCGGCTTTTACCATTCCTACAGCTTTTACCATTCCTACAGAGACTCCTGAGGTGATCCCTACAATTAACTCCGAACCGGAATTTACCCCGACCATGAATCTGGCCACTGTAGTGCCGGTTCCGGAAATCCCGCTCCTTGAAATCGCATTCCCCACATCCATTCCCGAAGAACCACCTGATTGGCGGCCGCCGCTGTACCCGATCCCATGGGCATTGAGTTCGCATGACCATTTCTATTTCGCTCGCCCGATCGCGGCGAATGTAGTCAACTGGCCTTTGTGGAACTACCGCTACGGAGGTACCACCCCGGCCTGGGAAGGTGTAGTGCATACCGGCATCGATATTGACGCACCTACAGGAACACCGGTGCGCGCGTCTGCCCCCGGGCGTGTTCTCTGGGCCGGATATGGCGTTTATGCCGGAAAATTTGACTCCAAAGATCCATACGGTTTGGCCGTTACGCTTCAACATCAATTTGGTTTCGAAGGTGAAAACCTGTATTCCATTTACGCTCACATGAATGAAGTGTATGTCCAGCCCAATCAAATGGTCAACACAGGTGATATCCTGGGTATCGTAGGGGAAACAGGCGCAACTACAGGTCCGCATCTCCATTTTGAGGTGCGCTGGAAACAAAACATGTTCAACTCCACCCTCAATCCTGAGTTATGGCTCGCCCCGCCGCAGGGTTGGGGTGTTCTGGCGGGCCGGGTGATGAACACCTCCGGTTCGTTCTATACATCGCAAGATATCGTCGTTATGCGGGCGGATAAGAAACAGACCTGGATCGTACGCACCTACGGCGATAAATACGTACGCAGTGATCCTTTTTATCAAGAAAATATGGTTCTTAGCGATCTTCCCGAGGGGAACTATATTGTTGAAATCAAGCATGAAGATATTACCTACCGGCACAACATATCCATAACGGCAGGAGCTGTTTCCTACTTCAGATTCAAAGGGAAAGAAGGATTTACAACCGGTTTACCCGAAGAACGCAACGGATTTTCTCCCGCCCCTGAATAATTTCTTATAATAATTTTTTTTATTGGATCAAATCGGGTTCAGAATTGAACCCGTTTCTTCTGCCTAATCCACCCATGTAAATAAAAAAAAGACTGCCCCATTTCTGAGGCAGTCTCAATGTTCTACAAAAATCAGTTGATCTCAGGCAGCATGCCCTTGCCAAACGGTTTCTTGAAATGAATCCGAATGGCGCGGCGTTTCCGGGACTGCAGGGTTTCAAAGTCACCCTGAGCCTGCGCGGCTTCGAGCACGCTGAATGGCATCTTCCAACCGGGGATATCGGCATCGGCGGTGGGTTCTGCGGTGATCTCAATGAATACTCCATTGTTGGCGCCGCCTTTATGAAGCTGACCGGTGGAGTGTTGGAAGCGCGGACCGTAACCCAGCGTGGTTGCAGTCACAGTTTTCTTGGTGACAGCCCCGCGGAAGGCAGTCAGTTCTTTCAAGGTCTTATCGTTGCGCGGAACGTAGGCATTGATACCCACATAATCGCCCACTTTTACCTGTTTCAGGAACAGCGAGACCAGTTCACTCAGGCTGGCTTTGGCATCCAATCCGTCCAATTTCTCGCCAAAAACAACCGCGTCAGCGTTCTCCCAGATGGGAGCCTGCTGCTTCAGTTTGCCGTCTTTCAAGTAGGCTTCGGTAAGCTGTTTGGTGCGGACTTTGCTATCCTGAACATCGGGTTGGTCAAACGGGTTGACGCCAATCAAGCCGCAGGCGACAGCCGTAGCAACTTCCCACTGCACAAAAGCACCGCCCAGGTCATATCCCGAATCCCAGGGCAGAACCAGCAGCGGGTGACCCGCGCGGCGGACTTTTGCGGCCACGCGGTCCATCTTGCCGTTCAACCGCAGGTATACAAAGACACGATCGGTGGAATAGAAGCCCAGTTTCGGTTCCCCATCCACTGGAACGATACCCTTGCCACTCTTCCCGGAACTCTCGGCGATCAACTGCTCAACCCACGGGCCAAAAGCGGCCAGTTCGGGGTCAGCGATCAATGCGACTTTATCTTTGCCTTTCAACGCGCCCTCACCCATGAACACACCCAGCATGACACCCGGATTGCGTTCGATAGGTGTGGCAGAAGAGCAAAGCGAGGAAACTTCATTAGCAGAAGCCAGCAGTTTGGCCGAATCATGACCCATCAGCACAGCCGGAGCCAGGCCAAACATGGTCAGCGCGGAATAGCGGCCGCCCACTTCGGGGTCACTTAGCAGGATCGCGCGAAAACCGCGTTCTTCGGCCACTTTACCCAGGCTTGTGTTCGGGTCAGTGATGGCGATGAAGTGCTTTCCAGCTTTCTTTCCGAGGGTCTTCTGGGCTTTTTCCCAGAAATAATCCATGAAAGCATTGCTTTCGCTGGTACCACCGGATTTTGAACCGACGATGAACAGGGTTTTCTTCAAGGCAGCCCAGTGTGTGAGGGCCAGTACCTGATCTGGACCGGTCATATCAAGAATCCGCA
>CAYQTY010000298.1:0-4359 GCA_964420535.1 uncultured Leptolinea sp.
TGTGCCGGTATGCACGCCATTGGTTATGTGCCCAATGGGTACTTCCTGGTCTGTGAGGTCAGGCCAGAGGAACTGCCACATCTTGCGGGAAACCTGCCCGTGCAATTCAGAAACACCGTTACGCTGCTCAGAGAGCTTCAGGGCAAGAACAGGCATACTGAACTGCTCACCCCATTCAGACTGGGCGGAACCCAGTTTAATGAATTCATCACGGTCCAGTTTTAATTCAGGCCAGTAAGAGGAGAAGTATTTATCCAACAACCAGAATGGGAAGGCGTCATTCCCGGCGGGAACCGGAGTATGGGTTGTGAAAACATTCGATCTCCTGACAATTTTGCCAGCATCCTCAAATGACGTGCCCTTTTCCACCAGTTCACGGATACGTTCCAAGACCAGGAAGGCAGAGTGACCTTCGTTCATGTGCCATACATCCGGCTTGTATTCCAGTTTACGCAAAGTGCGTACGCCGCCAATACCCAGCAAGATCTCCTGGGAAATGCGGACATCAAGATCACTGGTATACAGGCGGGACGTCAATTGCTGATCTGTGGGATTATTGGTGGATACGTTGGTATCCATCAGGTATAGGCTGACTCGCCCCACCTGAACTTTCCATAACCGTGCTGCCACGGTACGCTTGGGAAGTTCAACATGGACTACAAGCGGACGGCCCTCTTCGTCATATAGAGGGATGACGGGCATTTCGTCCAGTTTTAATACCTGGTTGCGGGTTTCCTGCCAGCCATCTTCTGTTATACGCTGCGAGAAATAGCCCAGAATATACACAAAACCAACGGCAACCAGTGGAATGCCCAGATCACTGGCTTCCTTCAAGTGGTCACCTGAAAGGATGCCCAGACCTCCGGCATAAACCGGCAGTGATTCGTGTAAACCGAACTCAAACGAGAAGTATGCAACCTGTTTATCTGTATGATTGGGATACGTCCGCTCATACCAGGTGTTCTCCGCCTTCATGTAGGTATCAAAATTGTGCAGAACCCGGTCATAAAAATCAAGGTAATTGCGGTCGCCGGTTACAGCATTTAAGCGGGAGCGTTCCACCTGGCGCAAAAACGCAATCGGGTTGTGGGAAAGCCGGTCCCAGAGCAATTTATCAATAAAAGAGAACAACATCTGGGCTTCGGGATTCCAGGTCCACCACAGGTTGTAAGCCAGTTCAGACAGGCGAGACAACCGTCGCGGTAAACTGAAATGATTGGGTAAAACTCGAAGATTTTGCTCCATAGAGCCACCTGCTTTTCAGGTTGCAAGTTCGATTCCGGGAGACTGAATCAAACAGCAATTGTGGGATTTTCGGGTATATACCAAAATAATATAATATTACCCATATAGTCGCGCTATTATACTATGCTGTCAAGTGGAATTTGGTACAGATGTCCATAAAGGTACAGACAAATTACTCTGGACAAACTGAATACAACCTGTTCATTCGTTGACAACTTCAATGGAATCGATACCCCACCCGGCCGCGTCGCGTGTCAGGATGAATTTTCGGGGGTAGTTTTTACCGCCCGCCTGGATCACTACAACGATTGAAGCGGTCGGCGGATCAGGGTTAACGGCAGCCGATTGGATGACCATGCCTTCAAAATTTCCGGATATCTGCAACATGGCAGTGGAACCGCCCGGAGGCTGTTGGCCCCTACGGGTTGACGTCAGGAAGCTTGACATCCGGTCTGGTGCTTCCTGGTAGGATGCCAGGAAACCCAGAATCACTCCTTCCGGAGTGGTGGGATACTCACCGGATTGGGTCAGAATGGCGATCCCATCAATCTTCCATTCATTGTTTTCCATAACCAGATTAAAACGGACATTGGAGGCTTCAGGGAGATAGATCGTTGAATCGAGTGATGAACTCAGAGCGTCTGCCGAGTAAGACGGAACGCCTACTTTGTATTCGCCAATCACCGCGTCGGTGCCAAATATGGCCGCCAGACCGGCGTCATCTTTTACCATTGACGCATAATTCGCGCTCAACAGGGTGGACGCGAGCGCGAAGTTGGCATTCGCCTTTTTCCCTTCCAGGAAAAGGGAGACTGTTTTTTCAGGGTCAATTTCCGGCATAACGGGCATGGCGGGCGAAAAGGTCGGTTCAATCATCGGCGCGGCAGTTGTTGGAGCCGCCACAGCTGGGGCAGGTATTGAAGGAACTGCTTCGACAGCCGGTGTTTTTGTCGGTCCATTGGGAATGGGTGTTGCCAGAACAGCCGCCGTCGGAATTGCAAGCGAGGGAATTTGCGGCAAACCTGCGCAGCCTGACAGGGAAATTGTCAATAATAATAAAAAGATGGTGAGTTTGTTCAAGGTCGAACTTTCCTTATGGATTAACAGCGGACACGGGCTCAAATTTCCCAGGGGAAATCCAATCCCGTGTCCGTGATAAATATTATGAAAGGATGTTACCGGCTGGAGCTGTTATAGAACCAGTTGAACGCATAGTAACCTGACGGACTATCCATACGGATGGCAATGGCTTCCATGCCTTTGAGGGCATCCGGGATGGTGTACGTGGCGGTAAAATCTCCTCCTTTTCCGGTATCGGTGGTTGAGACAACCACACCGCCAACACCCGCAGTACCATACTCACCCATGCGAACGGTGAAAGTCTGACCGGCGGGGAAATCTTTGGCAAATACAGAAACCATCGAATCTTTTACCACCGAGCTGATGGTGAAGGAAGGTACGGAGTTGTAATCAGGCGATACATTCGGACTGATCATGGGTGCTTCACCGGTAACAGGCGCGGCTGCCGCCGTTTCAGGGGTGACTTCAGTCAAAGGCCCTGCTTCTGATGTCATCGGGCTGACCGGGGTGGGGGTGGGGCCTGTGAATCCAGCCGGGGCTGCGGGAGCTGTCACTTTGGTGTTCAGGTTGCGGAACCAGTTGTACGCGTAATACCCGTTGGACGCTTCAAGCCGCAGGGCAATGAACGTGCTGCCTTTCAGGCTGGCCGGGATGTCGAAGGTCAACTTCAGGTTGCCCGAATCTTCCACTGTTCCAGTTCCGGCTACCGTTCCAGACGCACCCATTGTGCCGTAAGGACCCATCAGAACGGAATAATCTGTTCGGAGAGGCAGGTTGCTGGTCATGATGGTGACAGATTTGTCTTGAACCACTTCTCCGATGGAGAACGTAGGGATACCCACATAAACCGGTTCCACCGGTGACGGAGCCGCGACTTCGGGTGCCGCTGCGGTTTCACCGCCGGCGCCTTCTGTTGCAGACTCTCCACCGCTGCTGCCGGTTCCACCTGTACCGCCGGTGCCGCTGGCGCCGGGCTTCTCAGTGTTCACATTGTAAAACCAGTTGTACGAGAACAAATAGCGGGTGGCATCCATACGGATGGCGATCTGATGAACACCGCGCAGGGAGGCAGGAATTTCGTAGGTCTCTTCCATGTCGCCGCCTTCGCCGGTGTTAGTCGTCCCGATGACTTCACCACCTTTGGCCAGGGAGCCAAAGTAACCCATGCGTACGGTGAAATCGCGGTTGGGCGGGAAGTTGTGCATCTTGACTGTCACCTGTGAATCAGCTTTCACAGATTTGATCGAGAAGGTGGGGATGCCGGTGTAACCCGGCGTGGTTGAAACCAGTGCGCCGGTTGTGCCCGCCGGAGGCGGATTTAATGCACTGGCCGGATTCAGGAAATTGGGATCATTGCGGAAATAATTGTAGGCATAAAATCCGCCTGGCGCATCCATACGGAGCGCGATCACGTCCTGTCCCTTTAAAATATCCGGGATCAAATAGGTTTCCTGGAAAGCGCCACCGGCGCCGGAGTTTGTGGTGGCAACAACCACACCACCCCCTCCATCCGTATTCCCGTACCCCATCCGGACGGTGAAGAGCTTGTCCGGCGGAAATGTCGACGTTTGAATGGTGACAGAAACATCCTTGACCACGGAAACAATATTGAACGTGGGGATGGCTTTACCTCTGGCGTTTGAGCCAGGGGTGATTACAAATCCTGCCGCCAGAATAAGGGCGACGATAACCTGTGTTGTGATCAGGAAAATGGAGGTCTTTCTGGTCTGGCTTCCGATCATTTAACTTTCCTCCTGAAGCAAAAAATACCAAAATACCAGAATAGTATAGCGTGAAACATACAATTCTGCACTATTAACTGGTTAATTGCACATTAAATAGTGCAATAATCATTCCTGTTTGGGGGCAGGAAGATCGAGAAATGATTCCAGTTCGGAGAAAAGTTTACGCACCGCTTCCGGGTTTATCTCGTGACGGGTAATGCGCCCCTCTTCCCACGAATTGATCAACCCGGCTTCGCGCAATACCCGCGCGTGAATGCTCACCGTAGGCCTCGATAATCCGAGATACGTG
>CAYQTY010000299.1:0-4314 GCA_964420535.1 uncultured Leptolinea sp.
AGAGCACACGACTGAAAATTGTGGTGTCCTGGGTCCGATTCCCAGTCTCGGCACTAAAACACCCGGAAGATCACCGGGTGTTTTTGATTCTCCGGCATGTTACAATGCGCGGTATGCGCGATTTCTATACAAATTACAGGAAACGCATTATCCCTGTCAGCATATTGCTCGGTATTGGCTTGATTGGCCTGTGGATGGCCGTCGCCCCCACCAATCCCGAAGGCACGGCCAATACCATCCTGGTCCGATCCACGGGAGGGCTTGCGCCGGTAATTACTACGGAAAACCGTCTGGCGGATATTCTGATTGCGGCCAAAATCCAGCTCAATCCAGGAGACCGGTATTTCATCGACGGTCAGGCATATAAGCCAGATCAGACCCTTCCGGCCGCAAAAAAAAGGACCATTCAGATCATCCCGGCATCAAAAATAACATTGATCCAGAACGATAACCAGAAAGTGGTTTTTAGTTCCGCGCCTACCCTTGGACAGGCTCTCTGGGAGAACGGTATCCGTTTGACCACTACCGACCGGGTATCTCCATCCGTTGACACCTACCTCGCGGGCGATCTTCAGGTAAATATTGAAGCCGCGCGGGGCGTGATGGTGCAGGATGGCGAAAAGCAGATACAGATCCGCACGGCCGCTATCACGGTGGGTGAAGCCCTGGCGGAAAACGGACTGGCATTGACCGCGCTGGACAGCACCGATCCGGCGCCCGATCAGCCCCTGCCGGTTGGCAAACCCATCCAGATACTGCGCAATTCAGAAGAAATGGTGTTAACCGGAAAAATCATCGAATTTGAAAACGAGAATGTTGTCAAAGAAGAAATGGATCAGGGTGCCAGTGAGATCGTCCAGACCGGTGAGAACGGGTTCGAACTGGCCCGCCAACGGGTGACGTATACCAATGGGAAAGAGACTTCCAGAACCGACGAGGGTTCGTCCATTGTTAAAAATCCGGTCAAACAGATCACCAACGTGGGTTCCAAAGCGGTTGTGCGGTCAGTGGATATTGGTTCGCAATCACTCGATTATTACCGCATGGAAGAAGTTTATGTCACATCGTACTCTCCCTGCCGGCAGGGTTACCCCGACTGCCGTAAAAGCACCGCCAGCGGCACCCCATTGGCCAAAGGTGTGATCGCCGTCACACCAAAATGGTACAAGATCTTCGGCGGAACGCAGATCTATATTCCAGGGTATGGTGTGGGAACCGTTGCCGATACCGGCGGCGGTATTCCCGGCAAGTACTGGATCGACCTTGGTTACAGTGAAGAAGATTTTGTCAACTGGCATCAAACCGTCACCGTCTATTTCCTTAATCCGGCTCCGCCGAACGTCCCCGAGGTGCTTCCTTGACAGTTCAACAACCTGACTACATCGCGCTGATGAAGCGTTTCAACATCCAGCCGCGCAAATCGCTCGGGCAGAATTTTTTGCTCGACGCATCCATTTTGAACCAGATCGCGCAATCCGCGGGGGTGACATCCGATGCCGATGTTCTGGAGATTGGCGCGGGGCTGGGCAGCCTGACCTATACACTGGCAAACCTGGCAAAGCATGTCACTACCGTTGAGCTTGACCGCAACCTGATCCCGGTACTTCAGGAAGTTCTGAAACCGTTCCCACATGTGGATATCATTCAGGGCGATATTCTGGAGATTCCAATCGAAAGTCTGCCGGTGAAACCGGGCTACTTTGTGGTGGCGAATATTCCCTACTACATCACGTCGGCCGTGATCCGTCATCTACTGGAAGCACCGGTAAAGCCCGGCCGCCTGCTGTTGACGGTGCAGCGAGAGGTAGCAGAACGGATTTGCGCCAAACCTGGAGACCTCAGCCTGTTGGCGTTGAGCGTTCAGGTATATGGAGCCTCTTCGATCACCGGCCGTCTCCCGGCGGGTGCTTTTTACCCCCCGCCGTCCGTGGATTCAGCCTGTGTGCGCGTGGATATCCACCCTGAACCTCTGATTCCGCCTGACCGGCTTGACCTGTTTTTCAAGATCATCAAAGCCGGGTTCAGCCAGAAACGCAAAACATTGCGAAATTCACTTTCCGCCGGGCTTGCCTTACCGGCGGAGAAAATTGCGGTACTATTGGATTCTGCGTCAATAGACCCCATGCGGCGTGCTGAGACACTCACTATTCCGGAATGGAGCCGCATCGTGGAACTGTTTAAAGGCAGCAAACAACCCTGAAGAAAGACAGTCCCGGCTTACTTGTGAAGCCCGTCAACGGGACATATAATTGAAGTAGAACGCATGAACAATTTAACTCCTGTCGAGAATGATCCCTCCCGGACCGACCTGCCAGTCGAGACGACTGAACAGGTTGATGAATCACAAAAAATACCGCTTCGCACTTACCTTCTGGAAATCTTCCAGACACTGATCCTGGCGGCGGTTATGTATGTAATGATTGATGCCGTGATTGCGCGGGTTCGGGTTGAAAATATCAGTATGCTTCCAACCCTGCACCCGGGAGAATTTCTGCTGGTAAACAAAATTGCCTACAAGATCAACCCCATGTCACGCGGTGACATCGTCATCTTCCACCACGATGAGAAAGAAGATTACATCAAACGGTTGATCGGACTGCCGGGTGACGTAGTCGATGTTAAAGACGGTAAAGTGACCGTGAACAATCAAACCCTGACCGAACCATATATTGCCGCTCCGCCAAGCTACACGGGAGAATGGCAGGTTCCTGCCGGCTCAGTCTTCGTGCTGGGTGACAACCGCAATTCATCATCCGATTCACATTCGTGGGGGTTTGTGTCACTCGACAAGCTGATCGGAAAAGCGTTGGTCGTCTACTGGCCGTTACAAAATATGCAGATACTGACTCACCCCGATATTGCCAGCGCCGCATCGAGTGAAGCCCCATAACCGGGCACAGCCTTTACAGAAATATGCCGGCATCACTCAAAATTGGTAAAATAGAGTTAATCCCACGCGAGACGGAATTTTTGAAAGGTCGCGCCCATGCCTGACGAACTACAAACCCGAGGAATACCCTGCTCCGAATGCCAGGCCGGGATCATGCGTTACCGCAAGGTAACCTATCTCACCTGGTTAAATGAAGACTTGATCACCGTGCCGGACTTTCCAGCCTGGGTGTGTGATGTTTGCGGCCGCCGGGAATATGACGGACAAGCCATTTTCCAATTAAATCTCATGCTCAACCCGACGGCTGGAAAACCCACCCCTGCCGTGCGCAAGCACCGGGTAAGCAAGAAAAAACCCCAGCAAAAACGCCCGCGTGCCAGCCGGCCCGAATAACTATGGCTGCCAGGCTGGATCTTTGGAGCTGGCGGTCAATTCGCTGACGCCATTCTGCACCAGTCCGGCGGATGTCATAATATAAATCTGCGGAAGCCCATCCCTCTCTGATGTGAAAGCTATCCATCGGCCGTCTGGAGACCAGGCCGGATCATAATCCTTACCGGTTTTTGTGATCAGTGAAAAAGTCGCCCCTTTGGACTGGGACTCGACAACACCGATCCAACGGTCGCGATTTTTCGTGCGGGTGTATGCCAGCCGGTTTCCATCAGATGAGAACGCCGGATCTGTCACCTGACCCAGCCGTCCGTGTGACTGGTTGGTATCAAACGGATTGACTTTTACGTAACCAGCATCCGCCGCGCGCAGAACAAAATAGTTGGCACTGCCGGATGTGATCACAAACAACAGGTCCCGTCCATCCGGTGACCAGACTCCCTGCGATTCCAGATATCCAGACGCGATCGGCCGGATATTACGGCCGTCAGCATCCATCAGGTAAAGCTGCTTTTTCCCGGTTTTAGATTCGATAGCGGTAAAGCAGATCGTTTTCCCGTCCGGAGACCATGAAGCGTCAGTTTCATCTCCTTCGCGATTGGAAAGGTCAACCGGGTCACCGCCGGAAACAGAAACGCGCCAGATATCCAGTCCATTTGCCAGGGAACCATTCACCGCCGGGGCGGTATAAATCAGGTACTTGCCATCCGGTGACCAGGCTGGACGGGTTTTATCTCCCGCCCCGGTTGTCAACGGGCGGGTGGAGACAGCCGATGGTTTACCTTCTTTGTTCAAACCGGCTTCCATCAACCAGATCTGCCACGTTTTATCATCTTTCCCTGAGCGGGAAAATGCCAGCGACTTTCCACCAGTCAGCATTGACGGTGGCTCGGTTTCGGCTTGCGCGGGCGGGGTATCGGTAACAGATAAAACCTTACCGGTATCATGGTTGACAGTGGGGATGGGATTTTCTGAAGCCACAAACGTCACGGTAACAGTAGGAGCGGCTGTTGAGACAGGAAAAAGCCATATTC
>CAYQTY010000300.1:0-4301 GCA_964420535.1 uncultured Leptolinea sp.
TGATCGCCTGGCGGTTTGTATCGCGGTTGAAACCGCTGCCATGCCCGGCATGGATGAGTTGGCTGCTTGAAAATCCGCTCACCCGCGGTGTGATGGACGCGCCGCTGCTGGTTCAACGCGCGGGCTTGAAACCGGGTATGCGTGTTCTTGATGCCGGATGCGGCGCGGGGCGTGTGACTGTGGAGGCGGCGGAAAAAGTAGGAGAAACCGGTGAAGTGGTAGCCCTTGATATCCAACCGGCCATGCTCGAGAAAGCCCGTGCACGATCCAAACAGGCGGGATTGGATAATGTGCGTTTTATGCTTTCTGCGCTGGGGGAAAAAATGTTGCCAGAAAACCGGTTTGACCGCGCGCTGCTGGTTACCGTTCTGGGTGAGATCCCGGACCGCAAAGCCGGCCTGGAAGAGATTGCCGCCTCATTGAAACCCGGCGGTTTGCTTTCCATCACTGAGATGCTCCCCGACCCGCATTATCAGAGTATTCAGTCCATACGGCGGTTGGCACATTCCGCCGGTTTGATCGAGACCCGTGTATTTGGTAACAAAATGGTCTATACGGTGAATTTCCGGAAACCAGTTCAGCATAAGGCATAAGATCCACAAGAACGTATCAGATAATAGAATTTTTTTGACCGGAATGGCATAATGATAAATGTCAGTCCGGTCATTTTGTTTTAAATTGAATTCGGGTGTATTAAAGGAAAATAGGGTACTATTGCACTCCCGATCGGAGAAATATGTATTCATCCAGCAATTTTTTACCCACCCTTCCCGAAGAACTCGCCTCCCGCGGCTGGGATCAATGTGACGTTATCCTGGTGACGGGCGACAGCTATATTGACAGTCCATTTATAGGCGCGGCTGTAATCGGGCGGGTGCTGGAAAAAGCCTGCTATCGGGTGGGGATCATCGCTCAACCTGACATTACGTCAGATAGTGATATTACCCGCCTGGGGGAACCGCGACTTTTCTGGGGTGTAACCGGCGGCAGCGTTGACTCAATGGTGGCGAACTACACCGCCTCGCGCAAAAAACGGCGAAGTGATGATTACACCCCGGGCGGAGAAAATACCCGGCGGCCTGACCGCGCTGTAATAACCTATACAAATTTGATACGCCGGTTTTTCAAGAACACAAAACCGGTCGTGCTGGGCGGTATTGAGGCCTCATTGCGGCGGGTGGCGCATTATGATTTCTGGTCTGATTCCATCCGGCGGTCCATTCTTTTTGATGCCAAAGCGGATTACCTGTTTTACGGAATGAGCGAGCAATCTATTCTGGAATTTGCCGGAGCGTTAAAAGCCAATGAACCGGTTGACTCGATTCGCGGCCTGTGTTTCATCGCCCGTGAAGTACCCGGGGAGCCTCTGATTGATTTGCCTTCTTATGAAGAGGTCTCATCCGATAAAACGTCCTTTATCAATATGTTTCATACTTTTTATCAAAACAATGACCCCCTTTCAGCCGGGCGGCTGGTTCAACGTCACGGTGACCGGTACCTGGTGCAAAATCCTCCGGCGTATTACCCCACGCAGCAGCAATTGGATGATGCTGCCGCGCTGCCATTTCAACGCAGGCAGCACCCGTACTATGAACAGCAGGGTAAGGTCAAAGCGTTGGAAACCATTCAATTTTCCATCAGCACCCACCGCGGGTGTTATGGCGAATGTAACTTCTGTGCCATTGCCGTGCATGAAGGCCGCACAGTACGCTGGCGCAGTATTGAATCGATAAAAAAGGAAGCGGAATCATTTACCCGCCATCCAGATTTCAAAGGTATCATCCAGGACCTGGGCGGCCCGACGGCCAATATGTACGGGTTTGAATGCCGGAAGAAGCTGTCCAAAGGGGTCTGTCATGATAAGCGTTGCGTCTTTCCGGAAACCTGCCATGTGCTCAAACCAGACCACCTGGCACAGGTAAAACTACTGAAAGCAGTCCGTGGAATTACTGGAATCAAAAAGGTGTTTGTCGCA
The DNA here is from genome assembly GCA_964420535.1 of uncultured Leptolinea sp. Lineage (GTDB taxonomy): Bacteria > Chloroflexota > Anaerolineae > Anaerolineales > Anaerolineaceae > Leptolinea. The sequence goes on from CAYQTY010000300.1 coordinate 1,976, forward strand.
TCCGGCATACGCTATGACTTGATCCAGGGAGACCCGGCACACGGGAATGAGTATCTAAGGGAGATCGTGGAACATCATGTTTCCGGTCAATTGAAGATAGCCCCGGAACATAGTGAAGATCATGTATTGGCCATAATGGGTAAACCGGGACGGCTGGGATTGCTGCAGTTTAAAAAAGATTTCGATACTCTCTCAGCGAAATCCGGGAAAAAACAATTTCTGACATATTACCTGATCGCTGCCCACCCCGGTTGTACCGATGAGGATATGATCCGGCTGAAACGGTTTGCCAGCCAGGAGCTTCATGTGTCGCCGGAACAGGTGCAGATATATACACCCACGCCGTCCACATATTCAAGCCTGATGTACTATACCGGAATCAATCCTTTTACAATGAAACCGGTTTTTGTAGAAACAGATACCGGGCGCAAAGAACGCCAAAAAATGTTGATAGTTGAAAAACCTGCCGGTACGAAGCCGGTATACAAGAAACCGGGTATACCCGGAAAAGCAGGAAAACGATGAGTTATCGATTATTTGCCGTAACCGCCCCAGGGTTGGAACCTTACACTGCCGCTGAATTGACCGCGCTGGGCATAAGTCCCCTTCCCCCTGTTTCCATGACCGGGCCGGGTGAGGTTAAGGAAGAATCCGGTGGACTGGAATTTGAAGCCAGCACTACCGACCTGTTCCGCGCCAACCTGATGTTGCGCACAGCCAACCGGATTATTTACCGGTTGGGTGAGTTCTCCGCGGTTTCTTTTCCGGAGCTGCGAAAGAAAGCGGCGCGCCTTCCATGGGAGACTGTATTGCGACCGGGGCAGCCGGTGGCGCTGCGTGTGACCTGCCACAAATCGAAAATGTATCACTCCGGCGGAGTAGCCGAACGGGTGGCAGGGGCTATATCGGATCACCTGGGTAAAGAATGCCCGGTGGAAAAATTCAACGAGAACGCGTCGCCACTGCCGCAATTGATAATCGTGCGGTTCAACCACGATGTGTGCACCATCAGTGCCGATACATCCGGTGAATTACTGCACCGCCGCGGATACCGCCTTGAAACCGCCAAAGCGCCGCTGCGCGAGACACTGGCAGCAAGCCTGCTGATTGCCTCCGGCTGGGACGGCACGTCCCCATTACTGGATCCATTTTGCGGTTCAGGTACGATAGCCATTGAAGCCGCGCTGATAGCCCGCAGGATAGCCCCCGGTAAGAACCGCCGGTTTGCTTTTATGGATTGGCCGGATTTTGATGAAAAGAAATGGAAGCATGTGCTTTCGCGGGCGGCTTCATTGGAAGTGCAAAGTCGCGCACCCATTTTGGCCTCTGACCGTGACGCCGGCGCCGTTCAAATGGCGCAAAATAACGCGAAACGGGCAGGAGTGTTGGACAATATCCAATTTGATTGCCGGGCCATTTCATCCATTGAAGTGCCAGCAAAACCTGGATGGGTGGTCACCAACCCGCCTTTTGGCGTGCGGGTCAGCCCGGATCGCGATTTGCGTGATCTGTACGCCCGCCTGGGTGACGTATTGCGGGCGAATTGCCCCGAATGGAATACGGGCATTCTGTGCAACAGTGACATATTGATCGGGCAAACGAAAATTCGCGCCGCCGAAAAGATCCGCCTGATCAATGGTGGATTACCGGTAACTTTGTATTGTGGTAAAGTTTGAAATGCACTAAAATTAGTTATACGACCCGGCGATCATGTACTTTGCAAAAGTGTAAGGAGAATCCTCTGATTCCATTGCTAAAATAGACAGAGTAAAATTGACGCAGTGTCAAAAATCTCAGGAAGAAGGGGTTGAAATTGGCTACTTCTCGAACTCAACTTATGGTAGACCGCCTAAACCAGTTGCAGGCATCCTCACCCGACGTGGAAGCTTCTGCTGTCGTCAGTGTTGATGGTCTGTGCATCGCGTCAGCACTTCCGCATGGAGTGGAAGAAGACCGCGTTTCGGCCATGTCTGCCGCCATGCTGTCCCTGGGTGAACGTATCGCCGGGGAATTGGGCCGTGGTTCACTGGAACAGATTTACATCAAAGGTGACACAGGATTTGTGGTTCTCATGTCTGTTGGCAACGATGCCGTTTTGACCGTGCTCGCCCGCGAACAGGCCAAACTGGGACTCATCTTCCTTGACATCCGCCGGGCTGCTGACGACCTGTCAAAATTGATCTAAATCCCTGAGTCCAAAATGGATTCGGCCAACGGGAGTGATCTTTTCTATCCCAACAATTTAGCCCGCATCACTCTGCTTGCGTTGGAGGATGTGATGGGCAAAAACGGGATGAATGCCCTTCTGCGGCTGGCCAACAAGAAC
>CAYQTY010000301.1:0-4272 GCA_964420535.1 uncultured Leptolinea sp.
ATCAGCATAGAAGAGAAGCCGGTGAAACCGAGGTCGAACTTTGCCGTTCCTGGAATATACTTTTTTGACGAAACGGTTTGCCAGAAAGCAGCAGACCAGAAACCTTCCGCCCGGGGGGAACTGGAGATCACGGACCTGATCCAGAAGTACCTGGATGACGATCAACTGCGGGTTGAGGTGCTGGGGCGCGGCATCGCCTGGTTGGATGCCGGCACGCAGGAATCCCTGCTGCAGGCGGCCAATTTTGTGCAGGTGGTGGAAGAACGCCAGGGCTGGATGATCTCGTGCCCGGAAGAGATCGCTTTCCGTATGGGCTATATTGACCGGGAAGGGTTACGGGTGCAGGCCGAGAAGGTGGCGGCGAATCAGTACGGTCAATATTTACTGCGGTTGCTGGAAGATGAGTAGAAGATTTTTTCCTGTATAAAAAATATTCAAAACGTAAAAATCTTTACCACGGAGAATGAATTGGAGCCGAAAGTAGCTTTTCTGTGTGGCCACTATTCAGAATATGGATATTCACACCTGCAATCCATATTAGAAAACTTCGATGTAAAAGTAGTGATCATTGCTACGGATGAACGTTGGAAAATTTTTAGAAATCAATTAAATGAGAATTCTTTTTACCAACCTTCTCCGCTTTCACTTCAAAAAAAAATAAAAAAGACGGTTCAGAAGATACTTCCACTGAGAATTATTAATCTCCTGCAGAATTCTACTTCCGGGAAAATTAGCGTCCATCACATAGCCCGACAGCATAAAGTAGAGTTGATAAGCGTATTTGATGTCAATTCCGATGAGACTATTGAAGCTTTAAAAATGCGGAATATAGATTTAATATTTTCTGCCGCATATCCACAAATTTTTTCAAAAAAATTACTAGAATTTCCTGCTTTAGGTGCCATAAACTTTCACCCATCCTTATTACCACGTTATAGAGGAGCGCACCCACATTATTGGCAAATCGTTCATGGAGAAAAAATTGGGGGATTGACGGCTCACATAATGACCGAAAAAATTGATTCGGGTGATATTGTCGCGCAACTCCCCTTTGATATTGAAAACTGCACATATGACGAGCTTTATAAAAAAATTGTTTTATATACACCCGATATCGTGAAAATGGTCAGGCAAAAATTTTTAAATTATCCATTTGTTATGAAACCACAAGACGATTATAAGGCGACGGTTTTCAGAAATAATCGTGAAATACATTCCAGAATATTTTGGAATATTCAAACATCTGAAAAGATATTTAACCTGAGCCGAACTGGCGAGGCATATTGTTTCTTTAATAGAAATAGAACTGTGTTATCTTCAGTTTCGATTTCTCGAAGTAATAGAAACCTGACTAATGGAATACAAGTCGAACCAGGCACCATAATCGATATTACAGAAGACGGTATTGCAATAAAAACCATTGATGGTTGCATAATTATCCAGAGTATTGCAGATGAGAACATGAAGAAATTCTCAACCCTCAATTGGGTAAAGAAAAACCGTGTATTTATTGGTGAGAAATTTTGTTAAGAAACATTTTTTTGTCGATAAGGTGGTTTATGAAAAACTGTAAATGCAAATTCTAAAATCAGGAAATATCTCTTCAAATCGCTCATAAATGAGGGCCTTGATGTTTGGATTAAAGAATTCTTCTGCATTCAATATTTTGGTAAAAACTATCTTACAGAAAAATTTGACTCAGGCTGCCAAAAAATATCTGAAGGGAAATCTTCTCGATATTGGATGCGGAACAAAGCCATATAAAGAAGTATTATCCGGGTTGGTGGATTCTCACACGGGGATTGATTATCCGGGCACATTACATGACCGATCTAATATTGATATTTTTTGTACAGCATACAATATTCCATATATAAATGGATATTTTGATTCCGCGATTTGTACGGCCACTCTTGAGCATCTGGAAGAACCCGAAATTGCAATCCGAGAGTGTTTTCGCGTATTAAGGTCCGGAGGAGTATCAATTTATAGTGTACCATTCATCTGGCACCTTCACGAAGAACCTCGCGATTTTTACCGTTATAGCAAATATGGTCTCGACTATTTATTTAAGAAATCAGGCTTTGATGTGTTAGAAATCAAAGCGCTATCAGGATTCTGGGTGACATTTGGCCAATTGTTCGTATACTACCTCTATCGATTAAATAGAGGACCAATCCGTTGGCTGCATCTGTTGGATATACCTGGATGGATTATTCAGGGTATTTCTCTGGTCTTCGATAAATTAGATAAAGCGGAGCGTTGGACCTGGATGTATATGGTAATAGCCAGAAAACCATGAATGACCTAAAAGAGAAAACCATAGCTGGAATCAAGTGGTCAACGATCTCTTTGATTGGCAGACAGGGTACCCAGTTTATAACCGGGATAATTCTGGCGCGATTGCTTTTACCGTCTGATTTTGGATTATTAGGGATGGCTGTAGTTGTCACTGGTTTTGTGACAGTGTTCAAAGACCTGGGAACCTCCGCGGCAATTATTCAACAAAAAGATCTTTCAGATGGACTGGTATCAAGTCTTTTCTGGTTAAACGTCGTTTTTGGCTTACTGGTGACTGTTATCCTTTATATTGCATCACCTGTTATCGGCTTTTTTTTCCAGGACAGCCGAGTAATTCCTGTTTTACAGTTTTTATCTTTTAGTTTCGTAATTTCGAGCTTGAGTATTATTCATAAAGCGCTATTTGAACGTTCACTTAAATTTAAACCTCTGGCCATAATTGAAATTGTTGCCAGTCTTGCCGGATCAGTCGCGGGGATTGGTCTGGCAATGAACAATATGGGTGTATGGAGTCTCGTTTTTCAGACAATTACTATCTCAATCACGACCACTATTCTTCTTTGGTTTTTAAGTCCTGTTAGGTTCGGGTTTTGCCTTCGTAGGAATGAATTAAAAAAAATCGGTAAGTTTAGCCTGAATCTTATTGGGTTTAATACTTTTAATTATTTCTGCCGCAATGCAGATAACCTTCTGGTTGGACGTTTCCTTGGAGCCAATCTACTGGGCTTTTATTCGATTGGATACATGATCTTCCAGGTTACTACGAATTTAATCACCGGGGTTATTGGCAGGGTTGTATATCCAGTGTATTCCATTATGCAGGATGACAACGACCGTTTTGCGACTACATATTTAAATATCAGTAAAAATATCGCTTTTATTACTTTCCCATTAATGGTTGGAGAATTCCTGATGGCTGGTCCATTGATTCTGACCTTCTATGGTGAAAAATGGATACCTGTCATTCCGCTTGTGAATATCTTTGCGCCAATTGGATTGCTGCAATCCATAGGCTCTACTGTAGGTTCTATCTATCAGGCAAAAGGCAGAACAGATTTAATGTTCGGCTGGGGGATTTTTTCTTCAGTAATCGTTGTCGCAGGTTTTTCAATTGGATTGAAATGGGGAATTACCGGTGTTGCCTTGAGCTACTTAGTATCGACATTTTTATTGTTTGTTCCAAGTCTGGTAATACCTTTTCATCTGATCGATCTGAATTTTTCGGTATTTATTAAGTCTCTTAAATTCCCTTTTTTCAATAGCCTGGTTATGTTGTCAATTCTATTTTTCGCACGACATTTTGTTATTGAGAACTTGCCATATCATTTGGATTTAATCATTTCTACTTTTTTTGGCGTTATAGTTTATTTGAGCGCCAGTTGGATCACAAATAAACAGCAATTAATAAACTTATATGCTTTGATTTTTCCTGGGAAAACTAAGAATGGATGAAAAATCACTTTGTGTAGTGCACAGTTCACCTGTTTGGCTCCCACAAACTCAAACATGGATGCATACACAGGTAAAGTATCTACCGCCAGATATTAATGTTCATATTGTCTGTGATAGAGTAGAAAACCAGACCCAATTTTCTTTGCCGAATATTCATTGTCTTCATGGCGAATCAATTTTTGAATATTACTGGGAAAAAAGTTGGCGAAAGGTTTTCTTTCCCCAAAACAGGAATTATTTAGCAAAAAAATGCTCCAAAGTAGGAGCCCAAATAATTCACTCTCATTTTGGGTCAAATGGGTGGTTTGATTTGCGCGCAGCTTACCGTGCCCACTTAAAACATGTGGTCACTTTCTATGGGCATGATGTGAATGCATTACCTTATCAAGATAAAAGATGGTTGCCGCGCTATCAGGAATTGTTCCAATCGGCTGATGCGTTCCTTTTTGAAGGTCCTTTTATGGCCTGTCAGGTCCAAAAACTCGGATGTCCAAAAGAAAAGGTACATGTCCATCATCT
>CAYQTY010000302.1:0-4269 GCA_964420535.1 uncultured Leptolinea sp.
TGATATTCTTCATTTACCGGTAAGTTCCATCCTCTCGGAAGAGTCAATCAGCCGGTTGACTGGCGAGATATTGCCTGCCCTGGCTTCTGACAGGATAGTGGAATCGAAAAATATTGACATCCAACGCGCAAATGGTACAACCGCTTCATATTCTGTTAGCATTTCTTTTCTTCCAGGCAGCTCCCACTTTCTCATCGCTTTTATCGATACTCCGACCATCGACGCGCTCAGGCAGGAAAAGGAAGAAGATATTCTGGCAAACGCCCTGCGCGACTCCGCTGCGGCGTTAACCAGCACATTGAACTTTGATGAAGTTTTGGACCGCATCCTTGTCAACGTGGGCGAAGTTGTGCCCAACGAGGCGGCCAATGTGATGATGATCTGGTCTGGTGTTGCCTATATTGTGCGTTCCGTAGGTTACGCGGAACGAGGCATTGAAGAATCCATGATGAGCCTGCAGATCCCCATTACACAGGAATCGCATTTTCTCAGCATGTACACAACCGGCATGCCTCTGGCCGTGGGTGACATGCAGGAATATGCCGCGTTGGAAAGTCATTCCAACATACACTGGGCGCGATCCATGGCTTCCGCGCCGTTGCGCAGCAAAGGACAGGTTTTCGGTTTTCTCAATCTGGAAAGCTGCCAGCCCGGTTTTTACAATCAGCAACACGCGGACCGTCTGCAGGCATTTGCCGACCAGGCAGCGGTCGCAATTGAAAACGCCCGGCTGTACGCCGAGGTTCAACAATATGCCATTACCGATGAACTGACTGATATCTATAACCGGCGAGGCTTGTTTGAACTGGGACGCCGTGAAGTGGAACGCGCGCACCGGTATGGCCGCAGCCTCTCGGCAGTAATGATCGACACGGATAAATTTAAAGAGATCAATGATAATTACAGCCATGCCATGGGTGACCATGTTCTGAAGACACTGGCTGAACGCTGGAAAGCCAGCATTCGCGAAGTGGATATTCTGGGCCGGTATGGCGGTGACGAGTTTGTTATTCTGTTGCCTGAAACTGATCTGGATAACGCCATGCAGGTGGCGGACCGTCTCCGCCTGGCAATTTGCTCCAAACCCATCGAGACTCCTGACGAAGATATAGCGCTTTCTGTCAGCATCGGCGTTGCCACACTGACCGATGCTATAAAGTCATTCGATGAACTCATAGAAAGGGCCGACGAAGCTTTATTCCGGTCCAAAGACGCGGGAAGAAACCGGATCAGTAAGTAAATTGCTTTTTTAATCTGCGCCTGAAATTAATAACCAGTTTCACCCCGTGTGTTATGATTTGAAAATATCCCCCGGATTGTTTTACGCGCCCGGCGGATATTGGTGTTCTGATGGATTCACCCTGTGGTAATCACCGGGTGAAATTATTAAATCTTTCTCCCGGCATTAGTAGGGATAAGATCGGTTGATAAGGATGTGTGAACAACGGTATGGCTGGTAAATCTGACCGCTTGAAGGCGGATGTTATTTTATTGGTCGTCGCGGCGGTCTGGGGGGGCGGTTTTGTAGCCCAGCGCACAGGTTCTCAGCATGTAGGCTTCTTTGTGTTTGGGGCGGCGCGTTATTTTCTAGGCCTGATCTGTCTGCTGCCATTCATCCGGCATTTCAATATCCCCCGCCGCTGGCTGCCCTGGTCAATTCTGACGGGCGCCGTATTATTCGCCGGCAGCGCGCTGCAGCAGGCAGGTATTGCCACGACGACCGCCGGCAACGCGGCGTTTATTACCGGTTTATATGTGGTTATTGTGCCCATCCTGATGTCCATAGTCTCCCGCAAACCGGCGGCTGGCATCACCTGGGCTGCCGCCATCGTTGCTGTTATCGGCACGTTCATGCTATCATCCGGCGGCGAGCTGAACACGTTTGCCATTGGTGATGTCCTCGAACTGATCGGGGCGGTCATGTGGGCCTGTCATCTGATACTGGTGAGTAAGTTGTCATCCAAAGTAGAGCTCATCCAGTTTTCCGTACTGCAATATTTTGTGGCCGGAATCCTCAATCTGGTCTTCGGGCTGGCGTTTGAGCTGCCTACCTTCGGGAACTTACCGCAGGTTTGGACGGCCATCGCCTACGCCGGTATCATTTCGACGGCCATAGGTTTCACGGGGCAGGTGTGGGGGCAGCGTCACGCACCGGCAGCCGACGCGGCATTGATCTTATCCATGGAAGCGGTCTTCGCCGCCATTGCCGGTTTCCTGTTCCTGGGTGAACGTTTCACCCCGATCCAGGTGACGGGATGCGCGTTGATCTTTGGCGCCATGCTGATCACCCAGTTATGGCCATTCTTGCGGCAAAATATTCAGGCGCCCGCGATTGAGTAAAAAATCACTTTATAAAAACAATCAATATCCGATGTAAAGAAAGACCTTTTTCAGGTCTTTCTTTTTTATATTAATTTTATTGACATCACATTTTTATTGTGGTCCTGTTATAATTCGCCATCATTTAATTACCTGTTCAGGTTGGGGATTATTTAGTACCGTATCAGACAGGTAATCGCTATAACAGTTTTTCCACTTTAGCTCAAAAAAAACTGAATATACCCATCTTTGCGAAATCATCGCGGAGGACTGCTTTCATGGTGAATTCTAAGTTCCGTCCAATCCTGACCTGGATCTTGCTGGCCATCATGCTGGCTGCCGCCGGTTTGATCACCCCGAAGCCTGTTCAGGCTCAGGCTTTTTCAACACCGCCTCAAATCAATGGCATCTTTAACCCGGATACCATTTATCCGTCACAAACTTCGCGGTTGACCATCAATGTTTTCAATCCGAATGTCTCGCAGTTGACGGATGTCAACTGGACCGACAACCTCCCGCCTGACCTGGAGGTTGTCAATCCGGCTAACCCGGTTGTTACCGGCTGCGGCTCCGCGTATACGCTGACGGCCACTCCGGGTTCAACAACCATATCCCTCTCCGGCGCTACCACCGACGGCACCACCGATCCGGTAAGCCCGGGAGTATGTTCTGTCACCGTCAGCGTTACCGCGTTCACGGTTGGCAACCATACCAACGTTATCAACCACCTGACAGACGGTAATGTCCGCCTGGGTGGTGTATTGACCAACTATGAATACGACGCGAATATCACGCTGCTGGTTCTACCGATGTCTGAACCTGAAGTAAGAAAGCGGTTTACCCCGAATCAGATCAATGAGGGCGAAACCAGCACTCTGACCATTGAATTCGAGAACAATGATTCTCAGGTTGCTCTGACGGATGTAAACCTGACAGACACACTTCCAGCAGGGATGACGGTATACGACACATCCTCTGTTTTGTTAACCGGATGTGGTTCGGGAACCCTGAACCCGATCAGTGTGGGCGATACTGTACTGCATCTTACCGGCGCGACCATTGCTGCCAGCGGAACCTGTACCATCACTATGGAAGTAGGCACAACTGGAACGGGATCATTTACCAATATCATTCACCCTGCTGATATTACTACCCATCAAAAAGTGACCATCCCGGGGGATGCCTCGGCAACCCTGGTAGTGAGCAATATTGCCATCACGAAAAATTTCACCGCGGTAAATTTCGAGCAGGGTGGAACAACATCACTAACCATTACGCTGACAAATCCGGGCAGCAATCCTCTAACGAATATCCATTTTGTAGATACCATGCCGGCCGGGCTAAGCATAGTGGATACCCCAGGGACTATTTCTGGAACCGGTTGTACCGGAACGTTGGTTGTCAACGTGCCCGGAAGCCTGACTTTAAACAATGGAACCATTCCCGCCGGCGGGACCTGCACGTATACGGTTACTGTTACAGCTCCATCTCCCGCCTCCGGTTCATACACAAACACACTCTCCTGCTCAGAGATCACCTTTAATGGCGGCACGGCTGGATGTTCTTCGGCCAGCGATTCTGTGGATGTTTACGAACCCGGTCTGGGCTTGAGGGCGGTAAAAAACTTTCAGGATGACATTATTGAACCGGGCACCCCAACCCGCCTGGAAATTACTATAACCGCGCCGGGTGACCACGATATCACCGGCCTTTCCATAACCGATAACTTACCCGCTGACGTTATTGTTTATTCCAATCCTGCTCCTCAAAACACCTGCGGCGGAACGGTGACAGCTGCCCCGGGAGCCAGTACGGTCTCATTATCAGGCGGCTCGGTTACGCAAGGCAACTCCTGCCGTTTTAGTGTAAATGTCACATCAAATGTGTATGGTTCACATACCAACACGATTTACCCTGCGCAGATAACCAATACGGAAGGACAGCAAATAC
>CAYQTY010000303.1:0-4263 GCA_964420535.1 uncultured Leptolinea sp.
ACCACAACGATATAGGGGAGTTTATCCACATTGGCATTGTTGAATTCGGCAATGTTGCGCACCCGGCATTTAGCGAAACGCTCATATCGGCTATCCATTTCAGTGATCATCCACTGAAGAACCGCCGGAACCTTGGCCGCCTCGGTGATCACAGGTGCCAGCAGATGAGGCAGATGGTTGTAGCCGGTCATTTCCACTCGTTTCGGGTCGATCAACACCAAGCGCAGGGTATCCGGCGTGTTGTTCATCAGGAGACAGGCCAGAATGGAATTTTCGCAGACGGATTTACCGGAACCGGTGGTACCGGCGATCAGCAGGTGGGGCATGGAAGCCAGGTCTGCCACGATCGGCTTGCCGGAGACATCTTTGCCAAGGGCAATACGCAGCGGGCTATGGACCTTTTTGAATGGCTCGCTTTCCACCATCTCGTGGAGGGTCACCTTGTTAGTCTCTTCGTTGGGGATCTCGATACCCACGAAGCCGCGCCCCGGAACAGGCGCCTGGATACGGATCCGCTGGGCAGATAATGCCAGCGCGAGGTCATCTGCCAGGTTGACGATCTTGGACACACGGACGCGGGTGCGCCCGTTGCGGTTCTCAATGAAATCGGGTTCCACCCCATACTGGGTGACGGTGGGACCGCGTTGAATATCCACCACATGGACAGGCGCGCTGAACAGCCGGAGGGTCTCTTCGATCTTGCGGGCGCGGTCGGTGTCAACGTGGCCCTGGATGAATACAGGTTCGGCGGGATCCAGTACGTCATTAACCCGGGGCAATACCCAGGCTGAACCGGGTTTTTCCACAGCCTGTACCGGAGGGATGATGGAATCTTCTTTTGGCGGTTCCGGCCGGCGGACAGGCGCGGCAGGCACACGCTTAACGGCTGACCGGTGGGCGGACTGTGTATCCAACGGGTGGAATCCGGGAGGCAGCGGAGCTGTAGATGAAGACAGGCCGGATTGAGCCGGAGAGTGGGAAGACGGCGTATATGCGCCGGCATCCATCATTGCAGCCATTGGAGTCGCGTCGACCACATCGCGCACCTGATCACGGAAGCTGTTGAGTCCATCGCGGAAGAAGGAGAAAGGCAGTTGCAATGACATGGAACCGGAAATGATCATCCAGACCATAAGGATCAACAGTGTACCCGGCAGGCCGAGACCTTCGATCAGGAGCCGTTCAAAAAAGGCTCCCATAAATCCGCCGCCGCTGCCTTCCATAGCCAGTTCCCAACCGCCGCCGGCGAGCAGGTGAACCCAGGTCAACAGGTTCCAGAAGAGAAGGAACAGGCCAGCCGCGCGGCTTCCAGTGAGCGGCGGGATCGTCTCCAGCGTGCGGAAGACAAGCCAGAATCCGGCGATCAGGAAACCGAACGGCAGGGCATACATGCCCCAGCCGGCCAGACGGCCGATCACCACCACCCATTGGGCGGAGACGACCGCTTCCTGTTCGGTGATCAAACTGAGCAGGGTCAGCAAACCAATAATGATCATTCCGGCACCGGTAATATCCAACTGGCGGTCTTTTGGTAGGTCGCTCCATTTGGGCATTTTGACCAGGGTGGTTTTAATAGAATTCCACACCCGGCCGGTTTTCACTTTGTTGACGGCCCGCACAGATACATGCGGCTGGCGGTGGGTTTCTTTTTTGACTTGCGGAGCAGTTTTTTTTGTAGCGCGCCCGGGCGTCATCGGGCTGGTCACATTTTTAACAACACGGGTTACAGGTTTAACCATGGTGAGGCTCCCTGTAGGCAGAAGGCAGTATCGTTTTCATTCCCAACAGGATGCAAGAGACTTGCCAGACGAAAATCATGGTTTATATTTAATTACCTGAGATTATTGGAGAATACAGTAGGGGCGGGTTAGTAACCCGCCCCGATGCGTCGCGATATGTACTCAGTGAATTTGCGAGAGTTTTGTGTATCCTTTTTACTGCCCGTTCTAGTGAAGTCCGTGTAAGGGCGGGTTAGTAACCCGCCCCTACGATTCGCGAATTAAAATTCGGTATGGAAATTATTGAAAATAGGACAAAGGTGAAATATCACCTTTACCATCTTTCCATCTAAGCGGATTCTCCTGGATATATTGGCGTATTCGATTTAACTCCATATCATCGCGAATAACATGCTCGAAATAATTCCTCTGCCAGAAATTATTACCTATCCTGCCGGTAATAGCATTAATTTCCTTTGCTGAATATGTTTTGAAATTTCTAACGATTTCTGAAACTGAGCATGGTTTTTGATATTCACGAAGAAAAATAATTCCATGAACATGGTCTGGCATCACTATGAATTCATCAAGGTCAACCTGAGAATAATGATCGGGTAGACTATTCCAGACTTTTAAAACAATTTTTCCAAGATCTGTTAAATCAACTCGATCATCGACTATTCTGGATAATGTTTGATGCCGATTCTCAATATTGGTCGTTATGAAATAGGCACCGGCCTGTGAATAGTCATAACCTTTAAGCCTGATTGATTTTCGGTTGTAGATTGTTGGATTGTTATCCATGGAATAATTTATCTGACACGAAAATGGGGTTCTTGTTTAAAAATATTTTTATTGATAATTCTCTTTTAAATTTTACACAAACTTCATTATTCGAAAAATCATCCGTAACCGTGTAGGGGCGGGTTAATAACCCGCCCCTACGACTCGCGATAGGTACTCAGTACAATTGAGAGGGTTTTGTGTATCCTTTTACCCGCCGGTACTTGTGAAATCATTGTGTGGGCGGGTTAGTAACCCGCCCCTACGACTCGCGATATGTACTCAGCACAATTGAGAGGGTTTTGTGTATCCTTTTACCCGCCGGTACTTGTGAAATCATTATGTGGGCGGGTTAATAACCCGCCCCTACGACTCGCGATATGTACTCAGCACAATTGAGAGGGTTTTGTGTATCCTCTAATCAGACGGCATCTATAATGCCCATGCGTGGGCGGGTGCGACCCGCCCACACGCGCCGCGATAAAAAAGGAGCGGACGATCTGTCCGCTCCCGTAGAGTTTTGTTTTGTACCTGTAAATTACATGGGCGGGTTAAGCCACATGTGCATTTCATCCACATACAGGGTGAGGCGGTCGGTTTCACGGGCGCCGATCAGCAGGCCAAAACCACCGTGCCGGTAGCTGTTATCCGTCCACTCGCCGATCTGGGAGCCGTTGATATAGAAGGTAAAGTGATCATTGTTGACCAGTATGCCGACGCGGTTCAACGCGTTGCCGCCGGGTTTGATGTTTGAGTTCGACGTCCAGGCGATCAAATTATCGACGGATTTCTCGTCATCTTTGGGATTGGCGTTCCATTTCTGGAAGGCGTATTTACCGTCACAGGTGATATTGAACCAGTATCCCTGATCGGCTGTTGCCCGGTCAGGAACGCGCACCATGATGCCCCATTTATCCATGCCGTGGCAGGTGGCGCCGAATTTCGCGGTGGCTTCAATATAGGCGTTATCCGCGTTGGTGGAAGCCAGACGCCAACCGTTGTCTTTCTGCAGGCCGGTGAGCATCATGAACCCGTTCTGGAAGTCCACGGTGGTGTATTTATCGGGGCTTAGCGGCCAGTTCATACCGTTATCCATGGTATCTGACCATGTAGGGACCGGCAGGATGGTGCGCGGATCAGACGGCGCGAAGGTAGCCGTCAACTGGGCATCGGTAAGGGGCAGCGGGCCGGGGGTGAAGGTGGGGGTGGCGGTATCGGTGGGTGTGGCGCTGGGCATGGCAATCGGCGGAGTAGCCGTGGCAGTTTCAGAGGCTTCCACCAGTAATGTGGCGGCAGCATCCGCTGCTTCGGTTCCGGTGGGTTCCACCGGAGCTGTTTCGGGGACGGCCGTTACGCCCAGGAAAGCCGCGAACGCGGTTTCATCCATGGTGGGGGTGAGCAGCCCGGCTACACCCTGTTCGGTGGGAGTAGCCAGTACACCGATCTCCTCCGGCAGCGGCGGCACGGTGACTTCGACCATGCCCATATCTGTTTCAGGCACAACAGGCATTTCGCCGGGTTCCGTCGGCATGGCGGTTAAGAGCACGGCTACTTTTGTCGACATTTCTTCCGACGACATAGTGGGCTTCATCGCGGGGATGACACTGCAGCCGGATAAGATTACAGAAAATACTATAAGGATGGTGGTGAGTTTTCGCATAAAACGCCTCCCGGGCGGGGCAATAGATTCGTCCGGGAGGTTTGTTGCAAGAATAATGCCGCCAAATTACTTCGCTTTATAGCCGATCATGCGCAAGAAATC
>CAYQTY010000304.1:0-3534 GCA_964420535.1 uncultured Leptolinea sp.
GGTAATTCATTGGGAAGGCAATGGTAATATCATCCCATCCGTCAGAGGCAAAGTACGCGGCCATCTCCACAGATGACACTGTTATTTTCGTAGCTCCGTAATCTCTGAACCAGCGCCCGATATGGATTGATTGATGTGTTTTAAAATGCGGACGGAAGTCAACACCGGATAGTCGGGCTTTATCCGCCATATTTCGAATATTCTTCCTGGCCTGGTTTTCATCTAGTAGTAGAGCCGGTCTGGATATAGAATCAATCAGAGTACTTGTGCTCATAAATTGTCAGTTCTCCAGGATTTGCTGCAAATGAATATTTATGCTGAAAAATACCGGTTCATCGATTCGCAAATTTCTGCCGTATACAACGAATCGCCGATGTATGAAAAAAAGCCGGATTGCCCGAACGGATTTGAATGGGAGGGTGAGGTATTCCACATCGGGGAAATGTTAAATGAATGGGTGGATTATACCCGCCGTGGCAGGATGGCCCGAAATATGAGTGACGCCCACTCAAAAACCGCGGCTGGAAGAGGTTCCTGGGGTGTTGGCAGGTTTTTCTTTCGCGTGAAAACAGATAATGGCAGGATATTTGATATCTATTATGACCGCGCGCCCAAAGGGATTGACGAACGCAAAGGCCGCTGGGTTTTGTTCCGGGAGATTATTTCCCTGGATTTGCCTTCAACTGGCTAAAACACGAAGTAGAACGTCTGCATGATCCAGGGAGTCAGGGCGAGTACCACACCGCCCGCGATAACCCCGAGGATCAAGCCGGCGATAATATCTGAAAGATAATGAACCCCGGTTGCCACTCTGGCAATGCTGACCATTGGAGCCCATACCAGAAGTAAAATCCCGAACCAGAGCGGGCCCAGCCCAAGCGCCATGATGGCCAGTAACCCCGCGCGGGCGGCATGGCCGGAGGGAAATGAATGCGGATCTGTGTTTCTGTAGATCGCTCCCCAGTCACCGGGAGGACGCTGGCGCTTGATCGTAAATTTGAGGGCCAGGACGAAAACCGCCAACCCGCCTACACCGGCCGCCATCAATGCTCCGGTATTGTGCCAGTGTTGGTCACCGGCCAACCAGAGAATGATCAGACCGATCATCCAGAACCAGGAATCGCCTGAGTGTGCCAGGAAGGCAATCAGTTTCCACCAGGGTGACGTTTGAGGCATGCGCAATCTCGCGGAGAGATCGGCATCCCATTGGAGAAATTTCTTGATCAAGCGAAAGCTCCTGAAGCACGCAGGCTGGAAAGAACCTGCTCGTATTGGTGTGGTTTGTCGACATCCATACCCATTTCCGCGTACGGACAAAGAATGGCATGCGCTTTGGATCCCACTTTTTTACTGATATTGATCTCCGCCTGCAGTAATGTCATTTTGTGGAGGAGGACGAGAAATAATGTGTCAAATCCAAGAATGGACGCCTGACGGATCGGGTTTTTCCTCGAACCGATGAGAGTTTCAAACAACTTCTGTTTCTTGAAAATGAATTCATGGTCAAAAGCCGCGATATCGCCACCGCATACTTCTACGTCTTTCAGTTTCAAGAAGGTGCGTTTTGAATTCGGATACCTGGCTTCCATGACGGGTTGCGAAATCACGTTGTAATAAACCTCATGGTCTGTTTGTTGGACAGTATCCACCATCCAATCGATCATCTCGCCGGTGACAGCCGGAACATCTGATGAGACGGCCAGTACCTTCGGGCTTATGTTCCCCATTTTTTGAAGCTCCCTTACACCTGACTGAAGGTTACCCAGAAGTGACCCCTGGTTTTCCACAATGGTCAACGGGTAATTACAGGTCAGGTCAGTGAAGGGGGGCAGTCCAACAATCACTACTCGGTGGATAAGGTTGGAATTGGAAAGCGCGTCAAGCACCCATTGGATCATTGGTTTTCCGCCGAAATCCAGCAGGGCTTTCGGTTGCCCGGCGCAAATTTCGAAAAGCGGTTCACCTTGAACCGGTGTACCGCCTGCCGTAATCACGACATCCATAGGGGCAACAGGTGAGGAGGGTATCGTCATTGTGGATTTAAAATTTGAAATTGCGGATCAAGTTGAATGGAATCAATGGCTTTTTGCAGGTGAACCATATAGTCACTTTCGTGCGTATAGTCAATTTTTTTCTTCCACCCGGTGACAGCTACCAGGGCTGCTTCCATCATATTGGTCCCGAATGACCGGCCATCAATCACAGGTGTCGTCGTCATCAGTCCGTACGCACCCGTACCGGCAAAAAAGTCGCGGTCTGATTGCGTGGTGGTGTTGGTGACAATGATTTTCCCTTTCATTGAATCTGGCATGTACCGGTGTAAATAGTGGCAATCTCCCGCAATTACATCTGCCCAGTGGAAGTGTTTCTCCCATTTTGGAGTCCGCTTGTCCTGTGATTCACCGGTGGGATAAAGCCAATTGAAGGGCAGATTACTGACTAACGGAACTAATATGGATGCCAGCAAACGAAGGGTATGGATGGAGTAAATCGGGACCGGTATACCCAGGGCGAACATTACGTCACCATAGAGACACTTGTAGCCTGCCCGGCGAAATGATTCTGCCAGCCCCCAACGGTCAACAGCTGATGCAAGTAAAACCTTATCCGGTTTCTTTGAAGGGGCCAATTGTTGGTGCAATACATCGGCCGCCCTGGATTCCAAGAGTTCCTTTAGCCCATTGCCGTCCACCAGCGGGGTCTTATTGACAGATTTCACCATGAACTGAATACTGTTTAGTGTTTTGAATTTTCCATCAATACAGAAACCGAGATCGGTTCCGCCCACTCCGAAGGCATCTACTTTGCCGTCCAATTCTGCAAAGAGACTGGCTGCTTTCTGCATGTCGCCATCTGTACCGATTCTCTCAATCAGTACTTTTTCCCCCAGGAGATCGATTTGTGTTGATTTATTCCGTTTCGAGGATCCGATGCTGATACTGACTGCACGTTTCAATGAAAGCTCCTGGATTGGTTTTTACTGAAACTTGAAAGAGTATACCGTGAGAAGGCTTAAATCGCAATTCGGCTCGCCATGGTTCTGGCTTAATGGTTTCGAATTTTGGAAAACCTGAAAATATCCTTATCAAAATCGCATTTTTACTTCATTTAGACCAAGAATTTCAATCAAGAATTTTGGATCATTTTGTGTGAAATCCATGAGGAATAAATCTAATTTGACAAATATCTCTGGCCGAATATAATTTATTGATTAATGCACGTCGTGGTCATTTCTCACCAGGAAAAATTGCCAGCAGGCGTGTACCCCCCAGTTCAACAACAATACTAAATAAGGAGGAGCAAGTGAACAAGAAGGTCATTTCGTCTGGTTTTATAGTGTTAGTGGTCCTGAGTTTGATGCTGACTGCTTTCATGTCAGCAGCCGCTCCCGTGCCCGCCGCGTCTCTCGCGGAGGCCAATTCGGCGAAGTTTGAACCCATAAAGGTTGAAGCCCCGGATTGCGAATACGGTGGCGAGTTTAAATCCATTGAAGCGGTTGATGAGGGCACAGTCAAATTTACTCTGTGCTATCCT
>CAYQTY010000304.1:3544-4250 GCA_964420535.1 uncultured Leptolinea sp.
CCGTCAAAGGTTGCTTTCTCGGTGTTCTCCATTGCCGACCAGGCCGATATGGATGCGGCTCAGGGTGATTCTGTTGTCATCAGTGAAAAACCCAATGGCACCGGCCCGTACAAACTGGTCGAGTGGAAGAAGGGTGACAGCATCATTTACGAAGCTAATCCCGATTACTGGGGTACCAAAGCCAAAGTGAAGAACCTGGTCTTCAAGTGGTCTGATCAATCCGCCCAGCGCTACCTGGAATTGAATTCCGGTACTGTTGATGGTATTGACAATCCCGCTCCTGAAGATATCGAAAACCTGAAACAGGACGCCAACTTCGCTGTTTATGATCGCGCCGCGTTGAACATCTTCTACATCGGTTTCAACAACACGATCAAACCCTTCGATAATGAACAGGTTCGTGTTGCCCTGGCTCAGGCTATCGACCGCCAGCGTATTGTTGACGAGTACTATCCCGAAGGTTCAACTGTTGCCCAGAACTTCGTTCCTGATCTGTTCAACCCTGGTTTCAGCAAGGATAGCTTCTGGTACGAGTATGACAAAGACGTTGCCAAGAAAGCTCTGGAAGCCGCCGGTTTCGATTTCAATCAGGAAATTGAACTTGCCTTCCGTAATGTGGTCCGCGGTTACCTGCCTTCACCTGACAAGGTGGCCCAGGAAATCCAGGGTCAGTTGGCTGAAATCGGCGTCAAAGTTAAGTTGAAAG
>CAYQTY010000305.1:0-2069 GCA_964420535.1 uncultured Leptolinea sp.
TATGCCCATGACTTCCCTCCGAGAAACGGTAATCGCATATAAGGTTGCTTCAAACTGCCCGGGATGGTGTTAATGTCGCCTTCCCAGGGATTCCCGAATAAATTGACATAGGTGGCATAAAAACCGTCCAAACTTACAGCTTTCTGGTACTCATCGGCCGTCAGGATATTCGCGAAATAATACTGAAGACCGACAGTACCAGCATTCTGCCACGGTTCCAGGCGGCCATCCTGAAGATCAAAAGTTTTTAGTCTGCCGGAACGCCAATCATAATAACCATTGCTCATATAATTAATAGCCCAGCTCAATTGAAGGTACAACCCCTGGTGCCCCGTATCTTCATAACCCAATGGATAATCATCTAATAGAGCATTATTTACTGGCTTGGTCAGAGCGCCCGTCTGATACTCGATCAGGGCAAGAATAAGTCTGGGGCTGACACTGTAATTATTGGCCAATAATTCAACCATTTGACCACCGTCACGGTTGCTGCCGGACGCGTAAACACTGAACTCTTTCAGCCAACCGGGTTGTGATCTGACATACGCGACCGGGTCAAATCCTTTATCCGCTGGTCCAAACACAAATCGACTGTCAGGCAGCATCTTGAAGGATGTTCCCCACAGAGATTGATAATAAATGGGGATTTTCATGGGAAACCCGGGCGGCATGGTGGTGGCATCGTTGGGTATGACGGGATTAGCCTGTTGGATTTCTTTAATTGTTGTATTGAAATGAGACGCCAAACCAGGGAGAGTGTCACCGGAACTGGCGACATAGTCCACCAATTGGCCGGGTGAATAAGACTCGCGCACTGGCAAGGGTGTAAATTCCACTGCGGGTGCTTCCGGATCAACAGAATTCCCGGATGGTTCGGGAGTGCTTATTGACTCGCCGGAAGAAACGCAGGCGGTAAGTTGAGCGAGGATCAGCAGCGATGTAACAACTTTTACGCGTATGGTTTTGAAAAGAGTAGGTGAACAGATCATTGTTTGGGACGGTTAGTCAGGGTTTCCATTGTACCGCTTGTGTTTGCTTCAGCGATCATGGAACCTTTGGTCAATTCACCCAGATAGGGCTTGTCACCGGCATGGGCCATCCAACCACTGAGAACAAAAGGCATCGGGCTATCCGCCAGAATCCATTCGCCATTATATTTTCGAGCCATGTGCACATGTGTACCCGTAGCCATTCCGCCTTCACACGATGGATGCCCAATCCGGTCATCCTGGTTGAGCCAGGTTCCGACCGGGATACGATCTTTTGTTGCGATGTGCAAATAAAGAATGGCCCAGCCTGTCTGTTCATAACCGTCACCATCCAGATCAACCATCACCAGACCGTTAGCTGATCTGACGACCAATCCGGGTGCTGACGCGGTCACCCATTCAATGGATTCTGCGCATCCATGGTAATTACTGGGCGGGGCGAAGTCCAACGCGGCCAGAGCGCCATCCGGTCCCCAGGCAGAATGAGGTCCACCGCTCAAACTCCAGCTTTGCCCCGGCTTGAAAGGAAGTTCAAGGATGGGTTGTTTCAAATCTGTTGGATATAGTGGTTCAAATTTTTGCGCGCGAAGCCATGGATTGCCATACAGGCGTTCGTGCAATTCTGATAAATTACCGGGAGAGTAGAGAGACGCACCCCATTCATCCTGATTGGCTATTTGGGCGAAAAGGTATTGAACCGCCACGGTGCCGGCATTCAACTCAGGCGCCAGGCGCATAGTAGACCCGTCAGGAAAAGTCAGGGTTGTGATCAACCCCGCGCGCCATCCATAATAACCGATGGAAAACTGCTGCACCGCCCAGCTTAATTGATGATACAGGCGCTGGTACATCATCGGTTTAAGTGTTATGGGATATTCCTGCTCAAGGGTGGAGGGATTTTGTTCTGTTAACCAATGGCTTCGATATTCCAACAAAGTCAAGAGCAGACGAGGGCTGATGGAATTTTCAATGGCTACCCTTTGAATAACCTGCGCGCCGCTGTGCCATCCACTGGAGAGATATTCTTTGTAGGTACTCAGGTATCCGCCTTTTTCATTGATTAAACCTTCGATATCAAAA
>CAYQTY010000305.1:2079-4010 GCA_964420535.1 uncultured Leptolinea sp.
ACGGAGAAAATAATATTACTTATAAGAACAAAGCCGCAGAAGCCAAGCATCCTATCATCCTACACACATCACCATCTGGTGGAGTTGAACGAGTTATTTGGGGGATGCTTGAACAAAACCTTCGATATCAAAATCAAGAGCGGAAGGGGAATACACTACCTCGCTATCCGGCATAAGAATGCCATCAGGTCCGGTTTTGGACAGGGTTTTAGGGATGACGAGCAATTGGTTGGGATTGAGAAGCCCTGCCTGGGGGATTTCCTGCGGAGATGAAATAGAATCGCCATCCACACCAAAACGAACGGCGAGAGCGTGTTTGGTGTCACCGGCTTGAGAATAATAAAGCAGCATTTTCTGGTCAGTTTCACCGGGTTTTACATTTTGAATCGGAGGAATGGTAGGTGAAATGAGCGGAGTGCGCGTAGGTAAGGGCTCACCTGGCGTGGATGTCAGGCTGGCGGTCGGTGGTATGCGGGTAATTGTCGCATTGCCTGTAGGGAAAGCAGTTTTTGATGGAAACGGAGTTGGGGAAGATAAGGGTTTTTCCGGGACGGCTGTTTTGGCTTGAACTTCGACGAAAGTTTTCGTTGGCTTCAGGGGAAGGGGCGAGGGAGAGGAATAATCAACCTGATCTCGCAGTCCATCAGAACCGGAGAAAGTCTTGGTTGGAGATTCGATTATCCTGGATGCCTGCGTTCCGGCTAATATCCGGGTTTGCGAAGTAGCGGTCAGGTCAAGTTGACTGGAATATGCAGGTGCGCAAGCTGAGAGGCAAATACAACCCACCACAGTGACGATTATTATTTTGTCACCGGTTGATCTGGTTATTTTCCTCACGCATCTCAGAAGCTTCGATGCCTTTTCCATCTCGGGTGAGTTCACCGTTGTATTCCATTCCCTGACCGGAAGAAGTCCAGCCGTCCATAACGAAGGGGATATTGCCATCCGCTGCAATCCATGTGCCATTATACCTTCTGGCAATATGCAAATGCGATCCAGTTGAAAAACCGCCTTCACAGGATGGATGTCCAATCGGTTCACCTGCCTTGACATACGTTCCGCGGTCAACTCTGTCACGCGATTCTATGTGCATGTAGAGGATCGTCCAGCCGGTCTGTTCTTTTCCATCACCGTCCAGATCCTGAACAACCGCACCGTTATCAGAGCGTACGATATCTCCGTCCGCTGCCGCGAGAACCCAGTCATCGGATGATTCACAGCCTTCAATCTCGCCGGGAGGGGCGAAGTCAAGGGCTCCCCATGCGGCTCCGTCACCCCAGGCGGCATGTGGCCCGCTGGTGAAATACCACTTAACTTCATTCTGGAAGGGGAGCTGCATGGCAGGTTGGTGGAGTTTTGAGGGGAGCAGCGGTTCCATAGCCAGATCGAACGGATAACCGAACAGGAATTTGTACTGTGCGATAAATCCGTTTTCAGTTATAGCTTTTTCCCAGGCTTCACGTCCAAGGACTTTGCTGAAGAAGTACTGGACGCCAGCAGTTCCCGGGTTAACGACCGGGCTGGAGGTGATAAGGCTGCCATCCACAAGGATGAATTGGGAGAGTGCGTTGACCTGATAAAGATAAAACCCTTTATTAAGATTGTTAGCGGCAAAACTCAATTGTTTATAAAGACCCTTGGGTGCTCCGTCCTGGTCATAACCCAGAGGATAGGCAATTTGGTCCGAATCCGGACGGGGATTCGTTACCCAACCGCTCATGTGTTCAAGCAAAGCTAACAGCAACCTGGGGTTGACGGAATAGTCGCGGGAAACCTTGTTGACAATTTCCACACCGGCAAGCGGGGTACCATCAACTTCTTCACTGTAATTTGATAGGTATCCGATGCGGCCTTCCAGAAATTCGGCAGAACTGAACCCAATAGTTGCCGGACTGTAAACCAATTCTGAATCCGGAAGGATTTTGAAATCA
>CAYQTY010000305.1:4020-4240 GCA_964420535.1 uncultured Leptolinea sp.
GCCGGTTTGGGTGCCGGGATATCCATCTCTTGACCTACCAGCAACAAATTTTCATCGATGATCTCGTTTTCATCGATTAGGTCCTGAAGGCTCACCCCGTGATTGTTGGCAATCTTGCCATATGTGTCATTCGGTTGCGCGATATATTTTTCCGGGTCAGTACGGAGTGTCGGCAGCGCATGAGGCCTGTCAGGTGTGGGTGTTGGGGCGGGCTCCCCAG
>CAYQTY010000306.1:0-3896 GCA_964420535.1 uncultured Leptolinea sp.
GCCATCATCTACTACCCGCTCAGCCTGGGCCGCAATTTTGACGAACTATACCGCGCGGTTGTTGCCATGCAGGCAGCCGACGAATTCGCCATTGCCACTCCGGCTGACTGGCAGCCCGGCGACGACGTGATCGTCCCCACCGCCGGCTCTTGCGGCGTGGCGAAAGACCGCATGGATAACAAATCCGACATGACCTGCCATGACTGGTTCTTCTGCACTAAACCGCTTCCAAAAGAAAAAGTGCTGGATAAAATTCTCAAGAAATAATCCGGGCAATTGATAACAAACGGGAGAGTTGATAAGACTCTCCCGTTTTTTTATGGATGGATTGCACTTTTATCCCGAAAGTCGTACGTCTATAATAAAAGGGATTGAAAAATCAGCGTACAAATAGAAAATACTAAGAATTCCGTAAAGGATGAGGCTATGAAAAACCGTTCGCTTTTAATGATCCCCGGACCCATTGAATTTGATTCAGCTGTTCTGGCCGCCATGGGTGCCCCGACAACCGGCCACCTGGCGCCGAATTTTATCGAAGCTTTTGGTCAGGCATTGGAACGCACCCGTATCCTGTATCAATGCAAGGAAGGTCAGCCGTTTGTCCTAGCCGGCAGCGGAACGCTGGGGATGGATACCGCGTGTGCCAACCTGGTGGAACAGGGTGACGCCGCTTTGGTAGTCAACACCGGGTATTTCGGTGACCGCATAGGCGCGATTTTGGAACGCTATGGCGCCTCCGTGACGCACATCCGGCCGGCCGCGGGTCAGCACCCGGCTCTGGCTGAGGTGGAACAGGCTCTTAAAGCCGGCCACTTCAAGGTGATGACCATTACCCACGTGGATACATCTACCGGCGTGCTGGCGGACGTGAAAGGGCTGGCGGCGCTGGGGCAAAAAAATGGTGCGTTGGTAATTGTTGACGGTGTCTGCTCTGTGGCTGGTGAAGAGTTGAATATGGATGCCTGGGGCGTGGATTTTGCTTTTACCGCCTCGCAGAAAGCTGTCGGGGTACCCCCGGGTCTGGCATTGGGTGTAGCATCAAATAAAGCCATGGCGGCATACAAGAACCGGAAGACGCCAGTGGGCAGCTATTATGCTGATTGGGCCAACTGGCTGCCGGTTATGCAGGCGTATGAAGCCCGGAAAACCGCGTATTTTGGTACTCCGGCGGTCAATCTTGTGTTCGCATTGAACGTCAGCCTGGGGCAGATATTGCAGGAAGGGTTGGAAGCCCGCTTCGCGCGGCACGTACGTATCAGCAAAGCCGTCAAAGCCGGAATCACCGCCCTGGGTATGGGGCAGGTTCCACAAAGTGACGCCATCGCCGCCCACACGATGACAGCCCCGCGCTTCCCGGCCGGGGTTAACGGCGCGGATCTTGTTCCAGCCGTCTCCAAAGCCGGTGTGACGCTAGCCGGCGGTTTGCACCCGGATATCAAATCTGAATACTTCCGCATCGGGCACATGGGTGTGGTCAACCAGAATGATGTGCTGGCTACTATTGGCGCCATTGAATCCGGCCTGTCTGCCTGCGGATACAAATTCGAGCCCGGCATTGGTCTCGCGGCGGCGCAGCGGGTGTTCACCGGTGGTTGAGGCAGCTAACCCGAGCCAGTAATTGGGCACAAATTATTCACCCGCCGGATTCGATGACCGGCGGGTGAATTTTTAACAAGGCTTAGAAGCTGGTCAACGCGAAAACCGGGTGGTTTGCCGCTTCGCGGATAAAATCATCCACCGGCGAATCCGGCCGGGCGGAAAAATACGGCTGGGTGATCGGTTCCAGTGCGAGGTATTCCTTCAAGACTGGTCCGCCTTCAACGGCCTGTAATTCTTTAAT
Organism: uncultured Leptolinea sp.; assembly: GCA_964420535.1. GTDB lineage: Bacteria > Chloroflexota > Anaerolineae > Anaerolineales > Anaerolineaceae > Leptolinea. The sequence goes on from CAYQTY010000306.1 coordinate 1,841, forward strand.
CTGATATCGTGTCATCCGTCCGCCGCGCCTTAATTCAACTACACCAGCCGCTCGAACGTTCTTTACCCATGAAACTTCACCATATGGAGCCACAAGCCATGAACGGCCGTCACGTTGAACGAGCGTCACCGGTGTGGAATATTCTTTGCCACTTTTTCGGCCTATGAAAACCAGGATGTGCCGCCCTGAAGGGCCAATGTTCCAACCAATTGACAGGCGCATGATGGCATTGACCATCTTCTTGATCGGGGTCATTTTGTATTCAGTGTCCATTGTTGCCTCCTTGATAGAATACGGGCTTCAGGTCAATTCGTTGCAGATTGTTGATCTTTTGTGTTTTCGCGAAAAAATCCACGGTCATTTCCAAGAAAACAGGCCGGAATTGGTTCTCCGGCCTGCGGAAATCTACGGAAAATAAAGCTAAAAAGCCTGTTCTGTCGGCCTCACCAGTACCTCATTGATGGCAGACCGCCACGGCCGGGTGATAATGAAGCTGATGATATCGGCGATATCCACCGGCTCCAGTTCGGTGATTCCGGCGAAGGGTTTCATGTTCTTCTCAGCCACTTCAGGCTTCATGCGGGTGGTCAGTTCCGTGGCTACCACGCCTGGTTCCACCACGGAAACACGCACATGCCGGCTGGTGACTTCCTGTCGCAGCGATTCAGAGATGGCAACAACACCGAACTTGGTAGCGTTGTACACCCCGGCACCCATGCGGGCGCGCCGGCCGGCCACCGAGCTGATGTTGATCAGATCCGCCACCTTGCGCGGAGAATTCTCCGCTGCTTTCAGCAAATACGGCAGCGCCGCATGCGACATATACAGCAACGCCTTCAGGTTGATGTCGATCATCTCTTCCCATTCGGCGGTATCGGCATCCTGGATGTTGCCCAACAGCATCACGCCGGCATTATTCACCAACGTATCCAACCTGCCGCAGAACTTGACTGTTTGCTCCACAACTGACACAGCTTCTTTTTGATTACGGATATCCGCGGCAATGACATGCACCTTACCACCTGCCGACTTGATATTCGCCGCGAGTTTCTCCAGTCGTTCCTTCCGCCGTGCGACCACAACGACCTCCGCGCCCAATTCTGCCAGTTGACGCGCAGCCGCCTCTCCGATGCCGCTGCTTGCGCCGGTGACCAGCGCCACTGTTCCATCCAATCGTTCAGCCATAGATATTCTCCTTACAAACAGGGTTTATTAGTTTTGGGATTAATCCACCTGATGAATTAAAGGGCAGGTGAATAAATTGGATTACTGTCTGGGCTGGTATGCCTCCAGATTGTCGAATGTTACTTTATAACCATCACCCTCCACGCTTCGGTAGGTGTATACATACAATGTGGCAACGCCGGGTTCAGGCAACGGATCCTTGATTTCCACCTGGTCAACCAGTTTGTCGTTGACGAATAGCACGATGCTGTCCAGATAACAACTTACGGCAATATGATTCACGGATGTAGCCGGCGACTTCAAAGAGGTTGCGTTCCACCAGTACTGGCCTTTTGAATTCTTTTTTGTGAGGGGAGTTAGAACGCCATCTTTTTTCGCGGCCATGGTGTATTCATTGGTTGCCAGGTCAAATTCAACGTAGTAAAGGTTGTCATCATCCAGATAATTACATTCCACGCCAAAAGCCCCGTCCTGCTCACCCGCCGGTCCGCGCACATCGAAACTGAATTCATACGGGATAAAGTCAACCGGAAACTCCGTCCAGGCCATATTATCTTCCGATTTAACATGGATGTTGTACGCACCGTTTTCAATCAGGATGGAATAATCATCGCTATCAGACTGGAACCAGTCCATTGAATCGGAGGAAAAGTCATCAAATATACGTGAAGCCGTCCGCTCCTGTTTGCCTGAGAGAACAGCCTCTTCGCTTTTCGGTTCGGCAGGCTCCTGTGGTAGTTCACCCGCGGGTTCTTCCAAATCCGGTACTTGAGAAATTTGAACGTATGGAAATCTTACCATTTACCTGTAAAGGAGGAAACTGATTATGAAGAAAAAGAGTGGAATTAAGTATCTCAGATACCGAAATCTG
>CAYQTY010000306.1:3906-4229 GCA_964420535.1 uncultured Leptolinea sp.
TGCACCTGTTCCGTAGGCGGAGGTATCAAAGTGGGCGGTTCAATGACCAGTGGTCTGGTGGGTTGGGGTATCTGAGAAGGTACCGGGAGTCCTCCGGTATCATCGGTATCTTCTTCGTTTCCCATGTTGATCTCTATACTCTCCGGGAGAAACGAGCCGGATCCGGACAGAAAATATGCCGCAATACCGCCCAAAACCACTACACATACACATGAAATGACCAGGATCAATCCGACAATCAATACAGTAATCCAGGGAGAGCGTTGAGAGTTTTGCATATCCAGCCTCGTCCTCGTTCAGATATACAAATGATTTATATCCAT
>CAYQTY010000307.1:0-418 GCA_964420535.1 uncultured Leptolinea sp.
TTATAACAAAGAACCGCGTAATTGCAAGATATTTACCAGTTTAGATGGGGATTTCAATGGTGAATTTACTACCCTTGCCCAGCTGACTTTCCACATGAACCTCGCCCCCGTGCAATTCCACAATGGATTTAACAATGATCAAGCCCAATTTCGATGCCCGTTGACCGGCTTCGCGCACGTTGCCCCTGCCCGCCCGGTTGAACAATCCAGGCAGGTCAATCGGCGAAATCCCAATACCGGTATCCTGGATGGTGATCACGCATTTCGAATTTTCTTTTTCCACCCAGACATTTACTTTTCCGTCAATCCCGGTGAATTTGATGGCATTTTCCACAATGTTGAAGACCGCCTGATGCAGCAATTCACTGTCAGCGTCGATCAGCAATGGATCGTCCAACCGGGTTAAATTCGTAATAAC
>CAYQTY010000307.1:443-4219 GCA_964420535.1 uncultured Leptolinea sp.
ATTTTCTTCTGAGCAGCCTGCGGAGCGAATTCCTCTACCACTTTCGCCACCAGTGTTCTCGCATCCATTGGCTCCAGGTGCAGGCGGGTACCGGTCTCAACCCGGCTCAGATCGAGAATACTATTGACCATCCGCCCCATGGTTTCGAGTCCGGCAATAATTTTTTGTAGATACAACCGCTGCTGGTCATTGGTTTCACCCAGCATCTGGATCATATTGGCATACCCGCTGATCATGGTCAACGGCTGCCGCAGATCGTGACTGACGGTCTCCACAAACTCGCCCTTGCGCGAGAGTTCTTCCGCGTATGAATTAACATCGCGCAGCACGCACATAGAACCGGTGAACTTACCGTCAGTAACAAACGGACTGAAGCGTGCCGAATAAACACGCCCGTCGATGAATTGAATTTCTCTGACAATGCCTTCATTGGACATATCGCCGTTGCTACCGGTGATGGATTTTTGCATTGATGGCAATGACGCGATCCGTTTACCATCTTCATCACGCAGGATCAAACCATCCAAAATTAACGCGGCTTCATTGGCATAAATAACTTCACCAGTCTGGTCAAGCAATAAAAGAGGATCCTGAATAGCGCCGACCAGCGCTTCAAATTGCTTGCGTCCCTGCTCCGTCTCTGAAAGGCGCCGTTCCCCTGCCGCCGCAACCGCGATTTCAGAAGCCAGAGTTTTTAGCAGCGATATCTCTTCATCGGGGAAAACCTGAGGTTTCTCATAGCCTATCCATAGTACCCCCAGGAAATCGTCTTTTTCCAGGTAGACAGGAAGCCCGACGATCGAAGCGGGTATGGTCACCGCACTGTTGAAGTCAATGCGGCGGCTGCGGGCTGTGTTGCGGATGACAAAAATGCCTTCCCGTTTGCAAATCTCCAGAACCTGAGTATCCAACACAGCATAAGCATCACTACGGTCACCAAAACCAAACCGGCGTAGCGGAGCCTGGATAACACTTTCCATGTCCGGCGGAACCAGGATCACCCGCGCGCAAGTAGCGTCACCGCGCAGGGCGGCGCGTAAGATCGGCTCAACCGCCGTTCCAAATTCTTCTCTGACGGCCACACCGCGCCCGATAGATATCAGCCGGTGGGCTTCATCCATCTGCGCTTTGACATTAACCCGCACCTGCTCCAGCGCCTGAGAAATATCCGTCATTTCAGACACATCGCCTAAACCGGCAATGGGAGCATAATTACCGCGCGATATCTGCCGGGCGGCTTGCAGTAACCGCTGTTCATCATGGAACAGGTTGATCCAATAGATATCCAACAAAATCAATAAAACCGCAAAACCTGTGATCAGGAACAACATCTGTTTGAAAAAATCAACCAGAATCAAATTAGCCCCGGCTGAGGAAGGGATTTTTACAAATACTGTCCAATCCTTTGAAGACGGCCAGTAGGCATACGAAGCGGTTGATTTCCACCCCTGCTGATCCAAGAATTCACCCGGGAAGGTCTGGGAACGCAGATCGGGGGCTGGAACATCATCAAGCATGGGGTTGCGAATTTCTGTTGGCACCAGCCATATGACGGCGCCTTCATCTTCCATTCGGGTGACTTCCGTCCAGAAGGGGGAATCAGACTGCCTCGGGAAAACACCCTGTTGCAATATGACCACCCCTATGGTTTTGGCGTCTCCATCTATGATAGGCTGAACCATATTCAGAGTCAAAAACTCCGGATCATCTCTCAAATGCTGGCTGACAAGCGCCGAGCCTTTGCCTTCCAAAGCCGATTTTATTGTAAGCAGCAGTTCAGCTGAAAAGGTATCTGTTATTCCCTTCTGCGGGAACTGATGAAGGATCATAGACTTCGCGTTAACAACCGTGATATTGACGCGTTCCGCCGGGAACACTTTCTGCATATCGGTATAGAAATCCAGCGTGGATTGGTCAAGCAATGCCGGCGTCGCGATCGCCGTCGTTTTCTCAACGATAGACTTCACCTGGTCAGGGAAATACTGTGCCGCCAATCCGGCATGGCTGCCGATACTGCCTTTCAAAACATCTCTCACCTGCCGGGTTTGAATATCCCAGGATATTTGGGCCAGAATAAAAATAAACAGGAAGGTCACCGGTAAAGTCACCCGCCAAAACTTGCTTTCCGCAAAACCTTCATCCGGTGATGGCAGCAGGTTTACCGCTTTGCGCCATGGTCCGATCTTGCGTTTTTGCAGGAACTCTCCTGTAATCCCCGCGACCAGGATGGGCAAACCGGCGAAAAGCAGGTCAGTTTTCCAGTTCTGTAAGCCGGCATTGACCATCGATGCAAGCGGTTCACCCGCGCTGGCAAACGCGGCCACGGAACACAATAAATACGCCATTAATGCCGTTATTGCCGAAGCACCCAGCGGATGCCGGACGTAATTGTACATTTCCCCACGATACCGTTGACGCAAACAGGCACCGGCGATTATTCCGCTTATGGCCATCACCAGAGGCGTGAAGATGGAATTTGTCGATAACACCGCCTGGATCAGTCCGCTCAAAAAACCAGCCAGCCCGCCCAGTACGGGTCCGAAGAACGCGCTGATCAAAAACCACGGGATAGCCGAAAGTATCATCCCGGGGTATTGCCCCCGGAAAAGTTCCACACCGTTTACGTTGTTTTCCCCAATTCCCAGAAAAAGGTTCGCTGGAATGATCGCGAAAAACAGGAACACCAGCAATTGCCAACGTTTTTGAATAAAAGCCGCCGGTATATCCCACCAGCGGACCAGAGCGGCAACAAATACCAGGCAATACAAACCGAATCCCACCCAACCGGCAATGGAATCTGGCATATTAATTTTCGTGGGTGTTTCGAGCAGTGAAAGGATCACGTTTGCCGCTAATTAATAGAATGATTAAATTATAGCATCCCCCGCAGTGGAAACCGGTCAGATGTGGATGTGAAATTTGGCTTTGGTGTTGAATTTCCGCCAGGCATGTTTCAACAACAGATGCCCACCAGTTTTTTGACTATCTTCCGCCTTTTCCGTCCATCGCCGGTAAAATCCATCCGCTTCACGCCGGCACTGTTGGTCAAACCAGGTCAATTGACGGTCATCCGCGTCACCCGGTATGCGGGCAAAACGTTCTTCCAACCGGTCACGTAATCCGCGAAATTCGGAAACAAACTCTTCCGGGCAAAAGATCGTGTTCCGGTTGAAAACCTCCCTTTCCCGCCAATCCTCTTCCGATGAAATGACGGCATCTCCGGCGAAGTCACCGAAATGAACAGGACGAAACAGGCTAAGGCATGGAAGCGAGCTTCCTGTAACCCAGATATCCAGCCGTCCGTTTGATAGATCCACCACCAGAGAGCCGGTGGTCTGGTTGATGCGCACAGGCCCAAACCCGGCATGCATGCAAACGGTGTTGGCCGTCCATGAGTCATCGGGCCATTTCGTTGAATCGCCGTGTGAACGTAATATTTGGAATACATCTGTCACCGGGGAAGCCGGGGTCAAGTTTCCCATCCCATCCAGTGTACACGCACGCCGTCTGACAGCCTGTGAAAACCTGGTGAAGATGGTGCTTCGCTATTAGTACGTGGTCAAAACTCATTTGCTGGTGGCAACGCACCAATGATAATCGTTGACGGAGTTCCACGTCTTATTGATCACGTTAACCCTAATGATATCGAATCTATTCAGATTTTAAAAGATGCCTCAGCCTCTGCTATTTATGGTTCGAGGGCAGCTAATGGGGTAATTCTTATTACAACAAAAAAAGGTAAAACAGGTCAAAAAGGTACTGTTAATGTTGATTTT
>CAYQTY010000308.1:0-4195 GCA_964420535.1 uncultured Leptolinea sp.
TTTCAGTTCGCCCTTAACCCACTTGTCATAGTTCTCAAGTGAGGTGGTGCGCAGCATGAATTCTTCTACCCAGTCGGTCATGGCCCAACCGGTGGCAGCGCCGGATTCAATACCAACGCACCAGGGGGTGTCACCGTCATCTTTGATCTGTTCGGTCAGAAGCATCAGTTCGTCCCATGTGGCGGGAACTTTGTAACCGGCTTCGTCAAATGCTTTCTTGGGATACCATACAGCAGATTTGCCATTCACACGGCCCCAGACACCGGCGAGGACGGGACCCTTGGGTCCTTCCATGGTGCCCATGTCGATCCAGGACTGGATGTAATTGGCCTGCAGTTTCTTCATATCCATGAAGGTATTCAGGTCAACAACTTTGCCTTTTTTAACAAAGGTGGCCAGCAAACCAGGCTGCGGGAAGTCTACGATATCGGGGGGATTGTTACCTTCGATGGCGATACCGATGGAGGCTTCGAATTCTTTGGAGCCGGAGTACTGGATATCGATACCGGTCTTGGTCTCGAAATCTTTGACGGAAGCGTCAAATTTTACAGCATCGTTGTCAGTGAAAGGACCAGCCATGGTGACGACTTTGCCCTTGAGTTTGCCGGCGAAGGCATCTTCCAGAGCGGAGGGTCCACCAGCCTGAGCGCCAACGGCGGGGGCGAATACGCCCAGAACCATGGCGGCAACAAGAATACTTCTTAAAACCAATGCAATGCGCTTCATGCTTTTCTCCTTATGGGTTGTTTTGCGTACTACAAACTCTCATTTCGGTACTGCAGGGTAAAGGTATACCCGACGATCTACCACCTCCTCTCATACGGTTGCCCGTTCGATGATCTCTAACGGTAATTTGGACATTTGTACAGTACGTCCGGGATTGGCGAGACGCGAAAGCAGCATCTCAACGGCAATCTCGCCGGATTCATCCAGGTGCTGCCGGATGGTTGTAAGGTTAAAGTATTCCGCCATATCCAGGTCGTCAAATCCCATCACGGCAATATCATCCGGAATGCGCAGGTCGAGCTGCCGGGCTGCCTGTATGATGGAAATCGCCTGCAGGTCAGTGGCGGCAAATATGGCCAGAGGCAGTTCCTGGTTCTGCAGGAAAGCCATGGCCCGCTCTCGAGTCTTGTTAATATCATACGGCGCAATCAGGATTTGCGTATCAGGCAATTTTCCGCCAAGATGCAACAATTCCTTGCGGAAGCCGTTCAGGCGTAATGAAATGGGGTGAATACCGTATTCTGCGGTGGATGTGTCGCCCACAAAGGCGAACCGCCGGTAGCCTTTTTTGTAAAAATACTCCGCGGCTTGTTTGCCGCCGTCTTCGTTGTCAATTTCAACGCTGCTCAGCAGCGCATGGGGGTACTCCACCAGCACGGTTTCCAGGCGATGGTCGAGCAGGCGCTGAACGTAATGGTCATCCAGTTCGAGGGAAAGGATGATCAACCCGTCCAGATTGCCGGTGAGGGGAAGCGTGTCAAGGTAATTGCTCAGGTGCTTGCTGTTGGTGACGGTGTAGATCACCAGTTCGTAGGGCGTGAGACCCAGGGCGGCGGCTACACCGCGCAAACGCTGCACGAAAGAGGGCGCGGTGAAGAATGGCGTGATCACCCCGATGCGCCGTTGTGTGCGGATAGCCCGGGCGCGCGCGTCAGCCTTGGGGATGAAACCCAGCGAGTCGATGGCTTCCAGAACGGAAGTACGGGTTTCGGGTTTCACCTTGCCAAGGTTATTGATAACGCGCGAGACAGTCGCTATACTAACATTAGCGGTCGCGGCAACATCGTAAATGGTGGGGGTGGTCGACTTCGACAATAGTATCCTTCAGGGGGAGCATCTGAATATACTTTTATGTAAGGACTTACAGGAATATAGTACAAAATATACAGGGGTGAGTCAATAGGCAAATTGGGTGAAAAACAAAATTTTAAGAATAGCGTGAAGAAGATCCCCGTCTCCCCGGCAGGCCGTGGTGAACGCACAGTCAGATAACATGTCCATTCATGGATTATCATACGTACATAAAAGCGCGTTCACCGCATCAAAGACACGCCATCCCGTAACCCGCGCCGTAAAGTCACCTTCCCCCTTAGGGGGAAGGCCGGGATGAGGGTGACTTCTGCCGGTTGCTCTTATATGGATGTGAAGACATCCCGGCAGGCCGTGGTGCGTTGCCACTGGAATAAGATATCCAGTGTCAACACCACCCTATGTGACAGGCGGCCAATTGTTGGCCAATCCTTCAATCTGCGCGGGAAAGTCACCTTCCCCTGAGGGGGAAGGCCGGGATGAGGGTGACTTCTGCCGGTTGCTCTTCTATGGATTTGAAGACATCCCGGCAAGCCATGGTGCGCAGGCTGTGTTGATATTCGCATCGGGAACAATCCCCGCGAATGATGTCAGAGAATGTGCATTCAACGAAACACTACATGATCGGGGAAAACCACGCCATCATATAACCGGCGTCGTAAAGTCACCTTCCACCTAAGGGGGAAGGCCGGGATGAGGGCGGCGTCGGCCGGTTGCTCTTCTATGGATGTGATACTCCCCGGCAAACCGTGGTGGGTTGACACTGGAATAAGACATCCAGTGTCAACACCACCCTATGTGAGAGGCGCCTTATTTTTGGCCGATCCTTCAACCCGCGCGAAAAAGTCACCTTCCACCTTTGGGGGAAGGCCGGGATGAGGGTGGCGTTTGCCATAGATGATTCAAATGGATGCGTGAACATCCCGGCAAGCCGTGGTGCGTTGATCGCGCTGCCGACCTTTTAAGTAACCCCAAAAAAATATTAGCGAACGGGCATTCAACGTCACCCTACATGATCGGGGGAAACCACGCCATCACACAATCCGCGCGAAAAAGTCACCTTCCACCTTTGGGGGAAGGCCGGGATGAGGGCGGCGTCTGCCGGGTGCTCTTCTATGGATGTGAAGCCTTCCCGGCAAGCCGTGGTGCGTTGATCGCGCTGCCGACCTTATCAGCAGCGTTTCACAAAACAATGTCAGCGAATGGGCGGTCAACGACACCCTACGGGTACAGGAGCGGTCAACAGCACCCTGTGATATAGCCGAGTATTATTTAAACAACCCCGAAATAAATGCCAGTATGGAGCCAACCACCCCGAAATCGGTGTCACCGAAACAACTATTGAAAATACCGATGGCGCTGATCGCGCGCAGTGACGTTCCGGCGAGCAGCGTAAAAAGCAGCCCGCATAAAAATCCCCCCAGCACCGCACCTTTCCATCCGCCGGTGGCATTGCCAAACACCCCTGACGTGCCGCCGACAAAGAAATGGATGATCATCGAAGGCAGAATTACGCCCCCCAGTGCGCCCATCAACGCCCCGGGCGGGAGGAACGCGATCTGCAGCCCCATAGCCGCCAGACCGCCCACTATAGATGAAAGGTACCCCACCAGCACCGCGTTTTGCCCGTACGGAAACACCACCGGGCAATCCAGCGCGGGAATGGCATCAGGCACGATCTTTTCCGCGAAGCCGCGGAATGCCGGCACAATATCCGCCAGGATCATGCGTACTCCCAGTAGGATGACCCCCACCCCGGCGCCGAACGTCAACCCCTGAATGAGGCAATTCAACCACCATGAATCCGTGCTCAAAAAGCTGCGGGCAGCCTCTTCCGCGCCCTCCACCCGGACCGCCGCGAAGCCGGCTACCAGGTAAATGATAACCATCACCACACCCATGGCGATCAGGGGTTCTTTCATGAAACTGATCCACACGGGGAATTTTATATTTTCGGTGGAATCCTTCGGGTCGCCCACCTTTTCACCCAACCATCCGGCCAGCACATAATTGGTGGTACCGAAGTGCCCCATCACAAAATCGCGCTTACCGGTGATCTTCTCCATGAATGGAGCCGAAAGCCAGGGAAAGAACACCATCATAGATCCCACAATCAACGCGCTGACGGCGATCAGTGCGGCAGACGGTCCGTCTTTAAAGATCGTCAACCCGAGTATCCCGGTGACCATAGTGGACGCGAACAGGGTGTGGTGGCCGGTAAGGAAGACGTATTTCATGGGAGTAAAACGCGCCAACAAAAGGTTGACCAGGAACGCGAAGAAAAAGACCAGCGAGATCTGCGTTCCGTACAGTTCCTGCGCTCTGGCCGTGAACACTTCGTTGACCGGCAGCGTGCCCTGCAGGCCAAACCCTTCCTGCA
>CAYQTY010000309.1:0-4191 GCA_964420535.1 uncultured Leptolinea sp.
CAGAGGCCAGGGAGATCGATTTGCGTTTGAGGTTGCCGATTACCGGAATCTTGAGGGCAATGGGGAATATGACCTGGTGGTCTCCAGCCTGTCCATTCATCATTTGACGGATGACGAGAAGGCCAGCCTGTTCAAGACAATCTTCAGCCAGCTCAAACCGGCGGGAGCATTTATCAATATTGACCAGATCCGCGGGGAAACAGAAACCCTGCGCCGTTTAAACTGGAACCGCTGGTTGAATCATGTACAGTCATCGGGCGCGACAGATGAACAGATCAAGGCCAGCATTGAACGCCGAACAACGTATGATAAAGATGCATTGCTTTCCGATCAGATCAACTGGCTGAAACAGGCTGGCTTTTCTGACGTAGATGTAGTGTATAAGAACTTTTTCCTCGGAGTTTTCCTGGCGATCAAAGGCGGAATTTCTTCCTTTGAAACGGTTTCTGGTTACTTCAAGGAAAAGGAATAAATTTCCTCAAGGATTACCAATAACCTGCCATGGATAAAAACAAGCTGCCAGTACATTGCACTGAACTACCTGAAGGGTACCGTCAAACAGCGGATTTTAATCTGAAGCACAATACACGGGCAATGATCATCCTGAATATTGCCGGGTTCTTCCTGTTCCTAGCGGCAGCCGCGCTGGTCCAGTGGTATACACTGCAGGTCAGAGAAGGTTTTTCGGGATCAACCTTCTCGTTTGAGGTGGACAGTCTCGCGCAGGTTGGGGTATTCCTCGTGTTATTGTTGCTGGATATCGCCATCCTGGTTGTGCTGCATGAAGGGTTGCACGGCCTGTGTTTCTGGGTGATAACCGGAAAAAGGCCGGTGTTCATGATTGGCCCGGGTTACGCCGCGGCATCCGCTCCGGGTGAATACATCGCGAAATATCCCTACCTGGTTACCGCGCTCAGCCCGCTGGTGGTAATGACAATCGCCGGATTGATCGCCATCCTGTTCGTTTCACGGGATCTTTTACTGCATGTGACAGCCATCACGGTATTCAATATCGGAGGGGCAATTGGAGACCTATGGGTGGCGGCTGGTCTTCTTATGAGGCGTGGCCCACTCCTGGTCAAGGATGAATTGGACCGGGTGATCTTCTATCAACCCGGAGAGTGATCAATCGTGAACTAACCGGGCGGAAGATCTCTGGATGGATTTTCCGCCCGGTTTTGCTTATTACTCCAATTCAATAGTTTCACCTAGTGTCAGCACTCTAACTTTACTTGATGTCTGCGATTCCACATCGGCGGCCCAGGCATGCACGTCTTGCTGTATAAGAGGGAATGTGTTGTAGTGTATCGGGATAACCTGTTTGGGTTGAATGAACTTAACCGCTCGCAGCGCGTCAGCAGGGCCCATGGTGAAGTTATCACCAATCGGCAGGGCGGCCAGTTCAACGCCTTCTTCACCGATCAGCCGCATGTCACCGAATAATCCGGTATCACCGGCCAGGTAGATTTTCTTACCGCCATCTTTCAGGGTGATCAGAAATCCGGCCGGGTTTCCGCCGCATGATCCATCCGGCAGAGCAGAACCGTGCAGGGCAAGTGTCAACTTGACATAACCGAAGGGGTGGTGAAACCCGCCTCCCAGATGTTGGGAATGGACTTTAATCTCCTTCTTTTTCAACCAGTCGCCTATTTCGGCATTACAGATCACTGTGGCGCCCGTGCGTTGGGCGATGGAAACGGTGTCACCGATATGGTCGCCATGCCCATGGGTCACCAGGATGAAATCGGTTTTAACATCTTCGGCAGAAACCACAGATTTCGGGTTGTATTTGAAAAACGGATCCACCAGCAGAGCAAATCCGGCAGTCTGTATCGAAAATGACGAATGTCCGAGCCATGTAATTTTTGTTGTCATCACGTTTTCTCCTTGTGAAAATTTGCACTAATGATACATTTGTTTCGGATTTACGTATATATTATTGATGGTTATTAATTTGTTGCCTGCCTTCAACAGGATGTATATAATGAACGGAGAAGTGAGGAAGGGCTAAATGAATTTTCTGCTTGATCCCAATATTTCGTACCTGATACTGGTTGGCGGTTTTGTTATGGCGGTACTGGCTATGTTCGCTCCCGGTACCGGACTGTTGGAAATCGGTGCGACCATGGCCATAGTAATCGCTGGCTATTCGGTAGCCAATTTGCCATTCAACTGGTGGGCGCTGGTTATACTGGTGGTGGGTGTTTTTCCATTCCTGTATGCCCTGCGTAGGTCACAGCATCTGATTTATCTGGTGATCAGTATACTTGCCATGATTGCGGGTTCCATTTTCATGTTCCGCACTGATGACGGCCGGATGGCAGTCAACCCTGTACTGGCGGTGATAGTCTCCATCCTTGTGGCCGGTTTCATGTGGATCGTCGCCACCCGCGGACTGGACGCGTTAAAAATGAAGCCGTACAACCGGACGGGAAAGCTGGTAAACCAGGTAGGCAAAGCCCGTTCGGATATTTTCCACAGTGGCACGGTTTATATTCAAAGTGAAGAGTGGAGCGCCCGTTCCAGCGTTCCAATCTCAACTGGAACTCTGGTAAAGATCATCAAGCAGGATGGAGTCATTCTCGAGGTTGAGCCTCTGTCAGATGAAGATCTGCAATCTGACCTGTAAATTCACATTTTTAAGGAGATAGTCATGGAAAATGCCGTTCCGGTTTTGTGTTTGATTGGATTTGTAGTTGTAGCTGTTTTGTTCTTTCTGGCATCTGCCATTAAAGTTGTTCCGGAATACAAACGTCTGGTCGTATTCCGACTGGGACGTTGTATCGGTGAAAAAGGCCCTGGTCTTGTTTTGCTCATCCCTGTGATTGACCGCCCGGTGATGGTTGACCTTCGTGAGCAGGTGCGCGAGATCCCCCACCAGACATCGATCACCAAAGATAACGCCCCAATCTCCATTGACTTCCTGTGGTACTACAAACTTGTAGCTCCCACCGAGAGCGTTTTGCAGGTAGGTAACTTTGAATACGCCGCGCAGGGTCTGGCGACCACTACATTGCGCTCTGTTATCGGCGGTATCTCACTGGATGACGTGCTTTCACAACGCGAGCACATCAATACCATGCTGCGCACCCGCCTTGATGAAGTGACCGAACGCTGGGGTGTAAAAGTCACCAATGTTGAGATCCGCGAGATCATCCCACCGAAGGATGTTCAAGACGCCATGAACCGCCAGCTCTCTGCCGAACGTAACCGCCGCGCCGTGGTTACCGAGTCTGAAGGTACCCGCGTGGCTGCCGTCAATGTGGCGAATGGTGAAAAAGAGGCGAACATCCTTCGCGCGGAAGGCGAGAAACAGTCCGCCATCTTGAAAGCAGAAGGCGAGCTTCAGGCGCAGCAATTACGGGCGGAAGGTTACGCGATTGCCCTCTCGAAGATCGATTCCGCGGCCAACAAGATTGACAGACAGACTGTCACGCTTCAGTACTTTGAAACCCTGAAGACAATGTCTGCCAACCCGGCTACGAAGTACATCTTCCCGATGGAATTCACCAACCTGCTGACTGACTTTGTCAAAGGTGTTGGCAACAAAGCTTGATTTTTGAAATCCTACCGGCCAGGCTCCGCGACCTGAACACCCTGAAAGAACTTGAGGACGAGGTGTTCAAAGAGGATGCCTGGCCGGTTCTTGATATACTGGCCATACTGCTCACACCGGGAATGATCAATCTGAAAGCCGTGAGTGGCGGAAGAATCATCGGATTCATCACGGTTGAAGAAAACCTATTTGAATCCGAAGCGAGTGTCAATTCGCTTGGGGTGCAGACATCCCACCGGCGCCAGGGGGTTGGGAAAGCGTTAATGCTGGCGGCGGAAGAACGCATCAAACGGAAAAAGGTCCGGTTATGCGTACGCCATTCAAATCAGGCCGCGATCGATCTGTATACTCACTTGGGATTCCGTAAAACCGATGTGCGGCACAATTATTACGCCGATGGTGAAGATGCGTATGTAATGCGCAAGGAATGTTGAATCAATCCCCGTTATCTTCGGCGGGGTTTTCTTCCAACTTCTCTTCTTCCGGCATCGGTGCCAGCCGAATGGTCTTTTCAAGCAACGTTTGAATGTTGAAGGGCTTACCCATAAAATCATTCGCGCCAAGAATCTTCGCGGCCTGAACGACTTCATTATTACCAGCCGAGGTCATTATGATCACCGGTGTATACCGCAGTT
>CAYQTY010000310.1:0-4189 GCA_964420535.1 uncultured Leptolinea sp.
CACCCGGCAGATCTTATGGCTCTGCATCTCGCCCGCCGCACCGCCCTGCACAGTGAAATCCTGGGCGTATACATACACCTGACGGCTGTCCACCCGGCCATAACCGGTGACCACGCCGTCACCCGGATAGGCTTCCGCTTCGGAACCGATCTCCAACCGGGCGGTTACAAATGGTTCCAGTTCCTGGAAACTCCCCGGATCCAGCAAGGCCGCCAGACGTTCACGGGCCGTCAATTTCCCCTTTGCATGCTGTTTGGCAATCCGTTCTTCACCACCTGCCTGCTTTGCCTTTTCTCTGAGCTCGCGCAGGCGTAATACACGGGGATCTTCTTCGGTCATATTTCCCTCGCATGAAAGAGTTACCACATTACAATTCTACTGATTTTCGGGACATTCGATAGTGACGAAGTCCCTGAGATTTCGCATCGATGATGCTACCTGGATATGACCCATGGGCATCGACAATTGCAAGCTGGAATATGTTTTAAAGGGCAGTCAATCTAAGCCACTTGTTGGGGACATTCGAATACTATCGTGGAGCAGATTTCATTCAGCCATCGCTGAGTATTGAATAACTTTAATAGTGGTAGACAATTCCACCATGTGACATGGTGGGTTGAACGCACTCCACAAGTTTTTGAGAAACCTTCCATGAATTATGCCAATGAATGGGCGTTCAACACCACCCTACCAGTATCCGATGGCTGAGCTTGTCGAAGCCATGCCTGCCCTTCGACAGGCTCAGGGCGCGGAAATATTCATCTGTACGGAACAGACACATAGAAAAACACATTCAATGCAGGAAAATTCCCTCAAGACACAAAAAAGACCGCCCCGTGATTGGGGCGGTCTGATGTTCTTTTTCTTTTTTTAGCGGCTTCCGACCAGCACTTCAACTTTCACGCTGCCGGTGCCTTTTGGGGGAAGCGGGATGGTGTTCCCGTCGATCTTCTTACCGTCGACGGTCACTTCAACCGCGTTTCCTTTGCCCACCCGCTGCATGTGAATGTCAAACACCACATCGCGGAACAGGCGCCTGGCAGAGAATTCCTTCCAGTCTGTCGGGAAGACGGGCTGCATGGTGAGGCCGGTATATGACGGTTTGATGCCCAGAATGTACTGGGTGATGGCTGTGAAGTTCCAGGCGGCCGTACCGGTTAGCCAGGAGTTCTTGGCTTCACCTTCGGTGGCAGCCTGCTTGCCGGCGATCGTCTGCGCGTACACATACGGTTCACAGCGGTGCACTTCGCTGATGGCTTCGCGGACAGAGGGACAAATACGTTTGTAATAATCAAACGCCTTATCACCGTTACCAACTTTCGTCTCAGCGACCATGATCCACGGGTTGGTGTGGCAGAAGACGCTGCCGTTTTCTTTATAACCGGGCGGGTAAGACGAGATCTCACCCAGGTGCAGGTAGTATTGTGAATAACCGGGATTGTTGACCACGATGCCGTGTTTGGTGGCCAGACGTTCTTCCACAGATTTCAACGCCTTGAGGGCTTTGCCGTCTTCCAGACCGATACCCGCCATGATGCACATTCCCTGCGGTTCGATGAAGATCTGGCCTTCTTTGCAGGTGGCAGAACCAACCGGATTGCTGTAATCATCATAGGCGCGGCGGAACCATTCGCCATCCCAGCCGTGGCTGGTGACTACCGGTTCCATATCACGGGCGACCCTGTGATAGAACTCAACGTCCGATTTTTTACCCAGGAAGTCTGCCAATTCAGCCAGTTCGTCAGCAGCCAGAACCAGCATTCCGCCGATGAAGACGGATTCAGCTACTTTGCCGTCTTTGCCGGTGGTCGTCTGGAAAGATTCGCCCGGTTCGGATGAGAAACAGTTAAGGTTGAGGCAGTCGTTCCAGTCGGCGCGGCCAATCAACGGCAGGCCGTGGGGGCCTTTGCGGTCAAGAATGTACTGAATGGCGCGTTGAAGGTGTTCGTAAAGGGGTTTTTCACTGCCCGGCTTGCTGTCGTACGATACAGGCTCGTCCAGGATACCAGTGTCACCGGTCTCTTTAACATACGCGCAAACTGCCAGTACGAGCCACAGGGGATCGTCGTTGAAGTTGCCGCCCACGGCATCGTTGCCGCGTTTGGTCAACGGTTGATACTGGTGATAGGCGCCGCCGGATTCAAGTTGTGTGGCGGCGATATCCAGCAGGCGTTCCCGGGCGCGCTCAGGCACCATGTGCACGAACCCGAAGAGGTCCTGTGTAGAATCGCGGAAACCCATGCCGCGGCCGATACCGGTTTCGAAACCGCTGGCTGAGCGCGACATATTGAAGGTGACCATACACTGGTAGGCGTTCCAGATATTGATCATGCGGTTGGCATCATCATCCGGTGTGGTGACCTGGAAGCGTGAGAACAGTCCATCCCAGTAGTTACGCAGATCATCGAGGGCCTTCTGTACTTCAGCCGGCTGGATGAAACGTTTGATCACGGGGATCGCGCGGGTTTTATTGATCACCTGTTTGGCTTCGTCAGAAAATTTCTGATCGCGGGGGTTTTCTGTGTAACCCAGAAGGAAGATCACTTCGCGTTCTTCGCCCGGAGCCAGTTCGATGTCACTCTGAATAACGCCGACCGGAGCCCAGCCGTGCGCGATGCTGTTGGAGCATTCACCACTGACCAGCACCTGGGGTGATTCCCAGCCATTGAATACACCCAGGAATTTCTCCCGGTTGGTATCGTAGGCTTTCATGGGAGCCGAGGTAGTGAAATAAGCAAAATGATCGCGGCGTTCGCGGTATTCCGTTTTGTGGTAGATCACATTGTCAACCACTTCCACTTCGCCTACATTGTAGTTGCGCTGGAAGTTGGTAGCATCGTCATTCGCGTCCCACAGGCAGAATTCAACTGACGCGAAGGATGACAGTTTGGCAGGTTTGTCACGCAGGTTCTTCACGCGCAGCCGCCAGATCTCCAGGTTCTGCCCCATGGGGACAAAATAGAGAACTTCGGCTGAAATACCGGCATACTTCGAGGCGATCGTTGTTGTGCCAATGCCGTGACGGCATGTGTATTCATCCAGCTTCTTGCGGACGGGCATCCAGGTGGGAGACCAGAAGTCACCCGTTTCGGTATCGCGCAGGTAAACATACCGCCCGCCAATATCCATGGGGACATTGTTATACCGGTAGCGGATCAAGCGGCGGAGTCGGGCATCTTTATAAAAGGAATAGCCGCCAGCCGTATGTGAGATCAGCCCAAAATATTCTTCACAACCCAGGTAGTTGAACCACGGCAGGGGAGTGTCCGGCCGAGTGATGACATATTCTCTGTTCTTGTCATCAAAAAATCCGTAACGCATGAAGTCCTCCTCGGAACAAATTCAATCGTCTTCTGGTTATAAACCAGGCGGTATTTTACCGCTTTACTGCAATTGATTGACAAACTCAGCGAAAATTCATGGGAAAATTCCAATTATTGACCTTATTAATTATTTCCCATGGCAAACGCAAACTGATTGGTTGTATTTACAGTACCACGCACCTGACATTAAAGAAACTCAACCAGGCTATGGAGTCTGAAGAAAATCAGACTCCATAGCGCATGGTTGTCAGGTACTACCCTCCGCAGCAAACACAGGCTACGGAATGGTTGGGTTCAACTTCAACGAGGGAGGGAGTGCGGTGAGCGCAATCTTCCCGGCGGTGCGGTGAATGGCAGCGTTCATAGAACACACAGCCATCAGGGGTCATCGGTTTACGTTCAGTAAGTTCCACTTCTGTATCTTCCCATTTCTGGTCCAGGCGTGGAACGCAGCACATCAACATCTGGGTGTACGGGTGTAATGGATTATCAAAGATTTTCTTGGTATCGCCAATCTCGACCACGCTTCCTTTATAAAGGATGACAGCACGATCGCTGATGTAATACCCGAGTGAAAGGTCGTGTGTAATGAAGAGAACAGAGAGACCTTTGGTTCGCAGGTCCGCCAGCAGATTGAGTACGTCAATACGCGTGGAGGCATCGAGCATGCTGATAATTTCATCAGCCACCAGGAATTTTGTATCCAGAAGAAGGGTGCGCGCGATCAAGAAACGCTGAAGCTGTCCACCGCTTAACTGGTGGGGGAATTTATTCAGCACATGGGCCGGATTCATTCCCACAGATTTCAAGGCGGTCTTTACCCGATCATCCCATTCGGTTTTCGGGATCGACGGATAAAATTCTTC
>CAYQTY010000311.1:0-4157 GCA_964420535.1 uncultured Leptolinea sp.
CCGGAAATTGGCGGTGACTACTACACACCCTTGTTGCGGGGCATCGAAGCCGCTTCGGGTGAAGCCGGTTTTGACCTGCTGATCCATTCCACCCATACCCGCCCGCCTGGCAACAACCCGCGCCGCCCATTGAACGAACACAACACAGACGGATTGCTGGTCTTTATTGACGCGCTGAATACCACGGAGTTAACACGGTTACATTCACTCGATTTTCCTCTGGTGTTGATGCACCAATCTTCACCAGTTTCGCTGGATATCCCGGTAGTCACCATTGAAAACCAATCCGGAGCGAATCAGATCGTTGAACACCTGATCACCGCGCACAACCGCCGGCGGATCGTCTTCTTGCGCGGGCCGGATAATAACGAGGATTCGGACGCGCGCGAACTCGGTTACCGACAGGCATTGAAGCAGCATGGCATACCGGTTGATCCGTCGCTTATCGACCGCGGCGGATTTGAAAGCGAAAGCGCGTTTTCCGCCATGAAAGACCTGCTGGAGCGAAACATCCGGTTTGACGCCGTATTCTCTGGTGATGATGACAGCGCCATCGGGGTGCTGGAGGCGCTAAAGCAGGCTGGAATGCGTATTCCTGAAGATGTGGCAGTGGCCGGTTTTGATGATTCAATTTTCGCCCGATTGCTGTCACCACCGCTGACCACGGTGAAAGCGCCCATTGAAGAAGTAGGGCGTGAAGCCGTGCGCCAGTTGACGCGCCTGATCCACGGCGGAAAAGCCGAACCAGTCACCACCATTCCCACAGAGGTGGTCGTGCGCCGGTCTTGCGGCTGCGTTTAATTCCGATTATTGTGAAAGGTGATAAATGAAAATTACAGTTATTGGCTGCGGTTCCACCTACACCCCTGAACTGGTCAATGGATTCCTTGCCCGGCTGGAAACCCTGCCGGTGACGGAACTCTGGCTGATGGATATTGACGCCCGCCGGTTGGATATCGTCGGCGGATTTGCCCGGCGCATGGTTGCCCATAAGGGGAACCCGTTCAAAGTGGTCCTCAGTACCAATCAGCGCGAATCCGTGGATGGCGCGGCGTATGTTTCCACCCAGTTGCGCGTGGGGCAAATGCCCGCCCGCCGTGAAGATGAATATTTGGGTAAACGTCACAGCCTGATCGGACAGGAGACCACCGGTATCGGCGGCATGGCCAAAGCCCTGCGTACCATCCCGGTGATCCTCAAGATCGCGGAGGATATGCGCGAGCTGGCTCCGGGCGCGTTGTTGGTCAACTTCACCAACCCGGCAGGCTTGATCACCCAGGTACTCAGCATGTTCGCGCCGGATGTGCCGGCTGTAGGCGTGTGCAATGTGGCCATTCACACCAGGATGGACATGGCCGCCATGGCCGGGAAACAATTGGGGCGGGCTATCGACCCATCACACTGCGAACTTGACACCCTCGGATTGAACCATCTAACCTGGCACCGCGGATTCACGGTGGATGGAGAAAATATGTGGCCGGTGATTCTGCGGGAATACATCAAAGAATTTAAAGCCAATGACCATCCCGACTTCCCGGTGGATATGGTGGAAACACTGCGCGTGATCCCCAACTATTACCTGCAGTACTTCTACCGCACCGGCAGCAAGCTGGCCGACCAGCAGAAATGGCCGCCATCCCGCGGAGAAGAAGTGATGGAGATCGAGAAAGCCCTGTTGAGGGAATACGCCAACCCTGCCCTGAGCGAGCCGCCGGCTGACCTGATGAAACGCGGCGGGGCGTATTATTCCACCGCGGCCACCCAGTTGATGAACGCCCACTTCAATGATCTCGGCGAAACGCATGTGGTCAACACCGTGCATGGCGGCGCCGTGGAAGGCTGGCCAAAAGACTGGGTACTGGAAATGCCGTGCAAGATTGACCGCCATGGTATACACCCCTTGCCGGCAGAACCGCTTCCCCCGGTTTTCTTCGGGTTGATCGCGCAGGTAAAATCCTACGAAATCCTGGCTGCGCAGGCTGCCGTCAACGGTGACCGGAACACACTTTACCAGGCCATGTTGGCACACCCGCTCGGGCCGGAAGTGGACCAGATCGAAACTGTGATGGAAGATTTATTGTCCACCCACCGCCTGTACCTCCCCAACTTCTTTAAGGATTGAAGATGGCACAATACTTCCTCGGCGCCGATCTGGGCGGCACCAAGACGCATATTATGATTGCCGACGAAACCGGCCGGGTGATCGGGTTTGGCGGAGGGGGGCCCGGCAACCATGAAGGCGTCGGATACGGTGTGGTACGTGAAAGCCTGCAAGAGGCCAGCCGGCAGGCATTCTCATCGGCCGGCATCGCCCCCGACCGCATTACTGGAGCCGGTTTCGGAATTGCCGGATATGACTGGCCCAGACAAAAAGAACCTCACATGAATGTGATCAACTCGTTGAACCTTGGCGGCAGGCTGGAAATGGTCAACGACACGGTGCTGGGTATCCTGGCGGGGTCACCCCGCCGGTGGGGTATCGCCGTAGTTTCGGGTACCGGCTGCAATTGTTGGGGGTGGGATCGGAACCGTACGCGCATTGGCCATGTGACTGGCGGCGGCGTGGACTTCGGTGAATTTGCGGGCGCATCCGAATTGATCTTCAAGACAAAATCCGTTCTGGCGAAAGCCTGGACGCAAGCCGGTCCGCCGACAGCGCTGGCGGAGGCATTCTGCCGGCGGTACAACGTATCCAGTCTGGAAGAGTTGTTGCAGGGCATCCTGTGTCAGGATTTTGACCTGAGCCCGGCGGACGCGCCGCTGGTGTTTGAGGTTGCCCACGAGGGCGACCCGGTTGCGGTTGACCTGGTCCGTTGGGCAGGCCGCGAACTGGCAGAACTGGCCGGCGCTGTTATCCGACAGTTGCGTTTTGAAGAGGAACAATTTGACCTGGTGCAGATCGGCAGCATGTTCGATGGCAGCCCCCTGCTGACAGAAGAAATGAAGCATGTTATCCTTGCCAGGGCGCCCGGAACCAATTTCATCCGGCTGAAGGAAAATCCCGTTCTGGGCGCCGTGCTGCTGGCCATGGAAACCGCGAACCATCCCGTCACGAGTGATGTACGGGATATGCTCATCCAGTCTACACCCATCCGTCAACCCAACCGGTGAATAGTATGACCAAACAATTGATTGTCAACGCTGATGATTACGGCCACACACAGGGAGCCTCTGAAGGCATCCGCCAGGCGCATAAACGCGGGATTGTCTCATCCACAAGCGTGATGATCAACCGCCCGGCGGCCCGAACTGAACTAGCCCATATAAATACCGAATGCCCCGGGTTGGGTGTGGGGCTGCATCTGGTGATCACCACCGGGAAACCTGTGCTGCCGCTTTCGGCTGTGTCAACCCTGGTACGGCCGGATGGCAGCTTTCATAAACTGGATGGCCTGCTCGATGCGATGGACCGCATTGATGTTAATCAGGTGAGCGCCGAGTGGTACGCGCAGGTGGAATTATTTGAGAAAATCAACGGGCAACCCCCTGATCACCTGGATTCACATCACCACGCTTCGTACTTCACGCCAGCGCTGTTGGAGGAAATGCTGCTGCTGGCGGAGGATATCAACTGCCCGATCCGCTCACCCTTTAAAAAGGAAGAAGACCAATCCCGCAGCTTCCTTCCGGATAAGCTGGCTGGACAATCCATAGCCGACCTGACAACCCTGCTGGACAAGTTTTCACCGGTCAGACCGCATATCTTTTTTGATTGTTTTTATGGCGAAAACGCCACCCACAATACTTTGATTGATATCTTCAACAGGATTGAGACGTCAGAGGACGCAGAAACATTTGAGATCATGTGCCACCCGGCGGTTGTGGATGATGACCTGATGCAGGCCTCCGCCTACAACACTGGCCGCGGTCATGAACTGGAGATCCTCACTACTCCAGGATTGAAGGAAGAATTGACCCGGCGCGGGATAGAATTGATCACCTTCAGGGATCTGTAATTCACGATAATTCGCAGATTTTTCGCCCCCATTGCGGACGGTGCTCTTCCGTCCGGAAGGCCCTGGTGAAAAACAACCAGGCAGGGGGTTGGGGGGATTCTTGCCGGATGGGTTATTGTCCAAATCGTAACAGGGCGGGTTTGTAATGAACTGCACCCCAAAAGTTGGACGAAACCAACTTGAGGAGGTGTAGTTTTATGA
>CAYQTY010000312.1:0-4155 GCA_964420535.1 uncultured Leptolinea sp.
ATCGGCCATGGATGCCAGAGTATTGATGATCTCCGGCAGGTTAACTTTCTTGGTAATGAAAGCCTTTCCAAAATAAATAGGAATTTTTACCACGGCTTCAAATGGCATGGTAGAGATGGTACACACCATGGAACCAACAAGGGTCAGGAGAATAGCCGACGGATGCGAAAGTAGTTCCATTGGAGTACCGCCGTCGAGGATCATGACAATGACTACAACAGCGAGGCTTGCTCCAAGCCCAATAATGGTGGCTAGATCCATCTCATTCTCCTCGGGTTACCTGGATGTCAGGGTTATGCACCAGTCTCTGGTATTGAACGATCATTTGAATAACATCCTCCGGGCGGTTACGGACAACAAACTTGGTCCCGTTTGTAAGAGAAATGACGGTATCGGGAGTGCCCTCAACAGAGACTATCAAGTCAGCGTTCAGGTAGTATTTTGTTCCATTGAGTCTGGTAAGTGCGATCATTCTCGTATTAAATCCAAAATTCTGAACCAAATCTTCGCCTGGTTCAGTTGTAACATTGTTCCAATTCTGATTGGATAAAAGCGCTGTAAAAGCAATATAAATGCGGTGTAAAAATTAATACGCCGGCAGGATGATGGTGAAAGTTGTCCCCACTTCCAATTGACTATCTACCAGAATATTCCCGCCATGTTGTTTGATCACCCGGTGACAGATGGATAGCCCGAGCCCGGTGCCTTTTCCCACATCTTTGGTGGTAAAGAACGGATCGAAAATACGCTTCAGTTTATCCGGCCCAATTCCATGGCCGTTATCGCTGATAATTATGCGGATCTCGTTGCCGGAATGCTGGGTGACAATTTTTACGCGGCCCTGTTTACCAATCGTCGCGTCCATCGCGTTAATCAAAATATTAACCCAGACACCCGAAAGATTCTCCTGAGAGGCCATGATCATCGGCAGGCGCTCGGCAGGCTCGAAGCTGCACTCCACGGAACGCTGCATAAATTCATGCTTCAACATATCCAGCGCGGACTGAATAGACTGATTGATATCTGTCGGTTTGACTTCCGATTGTTCTTTACGGGCAAAATTCAACAGGTTGCGAACAACCTGCAGCGCGCGGGTTCCAGCACGGAAAATCAGGTCAACCGCCTCGGCGTCATCACTCTCTTTGGGAAGCGAGCGTTCCAGTAACTGAGCATTAGCCAGTACCACGGTCAACGGATTATTGATTTCATGCGCAATACCCGCCGCCAGTTGACCAACAGCCGCCATTTTTTCCGATTGGATCAGAATGGCACCCATCATATTCTTTTCTGTCACATCACGTTCAAAAATGATAACCTGGGGTACTTCTTCATCGTCTTCAACAATGGGATACGCGGTAATATCCCACTCCAATGGATGGTCACCGCTATCCCACACCCGTTCTGTCCGGTTGGTAATGGTGTGGTTGTAAAACGTATCTGCCACCAGGCAGTTTTCACAGGGTTCAGACCGCTTGTACAGCGCGTTGTAGCACAGGTGGTTGATGATCATGCGGGGTTCTGTATTTACCCGCTTTGCCCGGGCCATGTTGACAGCCACCAGCCGGTATTTCCGGTCGATAATATATAACGAATCAGGCAGATTATCAAACAGACTGCGCAATGTGTTGCGCGAACGCACCAGCTCCCAACGGCTGGCTTCGAGGTGCGCATTCATCACTTTTAGCTGTTCGGTCATCTGAATGTTTCGCAGCAGATGAGCGATAGATTCGCCCAACTTTTCCAGCAGTTCCAGGTCACCGTGTGTAAATCCACCGCCAATATGGTTGATCAACTCCACCACACCGGTAACCTGATCAGGCGCTGTCAATGGGACAAATGTTAGCGAATTGGCTTCAAGCCCGGGGATCGAATCAATTTCCGGGTCAAACCGGCTGTCAAGAACGGGCTGGTTAAAAATCATGGGGCGGCGTTCGTTCATACAAACCCCGAGAAGCCCTTTACCGGGTTTGATGCTGACCTGATAGATCCAGTCTTCCCCACCGGCAATGGTCTTCTTTACCAGCAGCGCGTCCGGGTTGTCACTCACCAGCGCGATGGATGCTGCCTCACAGCTGAAAATATCTTTCAGACTGCGAACCAGACGGGTTTCCAGTTCCTCGCCGGCTGCCATACTGTTCAAGCCGGCAAAAATCTGGCTGATCAGGTCCATACCTTTTCGGTATTGAACCATGCGCAGCTGGCTGAAGTATGTGGAAATCCGTTGCCCCAACAGAAATGTAGCCGCCTCTAGAAAGTCTTTTTCTTCCTGAGAGAAATCGCGCAGATTGGTCAGGAACAAACCCTGTCCACCATCTGCTGATATTAAAGGAAATATGGCAACCAGGCCGGCTGTATCCGCCACCACTTCACCATTCTGTGACTCGCTGGCCTCTTGAAGTAGAGAGTTCAAAAAGCTTTCCCGCGAATGGATCTGGTTTTGCCATGAGCGGGTCTTGCCCACGGCCAGGCTGATCAACGGATCGCCCTTGTTCCACTCCGGCGCGAGGATCATACCGCTTTCCAGGTTGAGCCGCTGAAGAATGAATTCAAGGCCGGATTGCAGCGCCGGGTTTAACTGGTCCTGTCCGGCCAGTTGGCTGGCCAGATATTCAACCGATTCTTCCCATGTCCGGTCTTTTTCCGTTTTTTGTGCGGTTGTCATTCTTTCGGCTCAGGTATGTTACAGATAATGATGCTCAATCTTCATCGGCGCGAATCGTATATCCATATCCGGCAACTGTCTGAATAAATTGAGGTTCATGCGGATCAGGTTCAATCCGTTCACGGAGGTTTTTTATATGCACACGCACAAGGTCGGGGCTTCCGGCATCGGACGGATAATCCCACACCTCGTCGAGCAATCGGCTGGGCGAAAATATCTCACCCGGGTGGCTCATTAAATGGTAAAGCAGATCGAATTGTACTGGAGTTAATCGCACTTTGCCGCGTGAGCGGGTTTTGAGTTCATAACTTTTTACGTTTAGAATGTACTCACCGATGGCAATCTGATGTTTCGCGCCCGGTTCTTTAAGCTCAGGTTCATCTACCGTAACCGAAACCACCCGTGAACTTGTTTCAATTGTCGGATCGCCTTCCAAACGCGGATGCGTTTTAGAACGCCGTAGAATGGCACGGATGCGCAGGATCAACTCGTCAATATTGAAGGGTTTAGTGAGGTAATCGTCAGCGCCGGCCAGAAAACCGGCGATACGGTCTTCATCTTTTGCTTTTGCTGTTAAGAACAAAATGGGAATATTGGCCAGCAAGGGGTCTGCCCGTACTTCACGGCAAACCGCGTAACCATCCATGCCGGGCATGATCACGTCCAACAGGATCAGATCCGTGGCCTGCCGGCGGGCAACTTTCAAGCCCTCAACACCGCTGTTGGCAATAGTCACGCGGAATTCATGTCCCCGCAAACTGCGTTCAACAGTTTTCGCGACGATCTCGTCATCCTCTACAACCAGGATGTTGACGGTACTCATACCTACCTCCGCGGATTACTTAGATTATAGTATTATTTTGGTGCACTTTTCATACCAGGAGGGTTCACCCAATGAAAGTTCATCCGCTGGTTTTCCTGCTGGCATTAATCCTACTCGCATGTTCCATGCCAGGTTTAGACAATTCTGCATCCGATTCTGGAAAAGCGAAAACCGACAATGTCACCGGTTCACCGGCAAACCAGCCATCCATTATTACGCCCTCATCCGCGGCGGAAATTAGACCGACATTGACAACCAGTTATCCGGTTATAACGGATGAGAATGTGGAAAAATTGACCGTGATACATTCCATTCCTTTTAAGAATATTTCTAAAATCTTCTGGCAGCCGGATTCTCAATCTCTTACGGCCATTCAACCGCAGACTGTCACCCGGTTTGACGCGGCAAATTTAAATGTAACTGAAACAATCTCGCTGCCCGAAACCAGCACGTTGCTGGATTATGATGCCGAAAGCCGGCAAATTCTTCTGACCGGTGACCGTCGTCACCTGGATATTGGCTCTCTGGATGGGAAAAAAGCGATGACTATTTTGCTTTCCTGACCGCTTCAATGGCTTTCTCCGGCATGCCTGCCAGGCTGGGCATACCGTTGTTTTTGCAGAAAATAGCGCTCCTGCATGACGGGGAGATATGCACCCCCCGGCGGGAA
>CAYQTY010000313.1:0-4116 GCA_964420535.1 uncultured Leptolinea sp.
GGCGACGTGGCCAAGTGGCAAGGCAAGGGTCTGCAAAACCCTCATCATGGGTTCAAATCCCATCGTCGCCTCTGATCCCTCACTTCAAGTGGGGGATTTTTTATTGGCGATGTTAAAACCCAACTCGCGTAAGGGCGAAGCATCCGGGAAGATATATTGTCTTGAAATGTATATATTTAGTGAAGAAATGAGATCTACTTCTTCAATCCTTTTACTATCTCTTTCCGCGCCCACAGGTAATGGCTTGACATTGCCGATTTAAAATACGCGGCCAGCATATTCTTGTTCTGCCATTTGTGCAGGCCGGGGGTGAACAGGTCCTGCTCGGAAATCGAATTCAACAGGTCAAGAATCTGATGATAGGAATGGTCAAATTTAGCCAACACTTCCGAAGAAGATTCCTCTTTGTGCTCCTGATAGATATTTTCATTGAGTCCCGGTAGTTCACTCCACTTGAATCCCTCGGCCGGAATGGGGATGGTTTTTCCTTCATACCCGCTTTTTACCCATAAAATGACCATCTGCTCCCAGGCAATCAGGTGACTGAGTACGTCTTTCACCGTCCATTCGCCTACCACTTTCTTCCCTGAGAATTCATCCGGCGGGATAGTTTTCAGAAGGGCTTCCAGCTTTTCCCGTTCGGCATATATTTCTTTTAATAAATCAGCGCGTGTGGTTGGTTTCGGCATTTTCCCTCCAAATTTCTATAAATAAACTATCGAGGTATGGCTTTGCGGGCTTCCCGGTCGGCCATTTCATTTAATGAGGTACCGGCGTGACCACGAAGCCACTTCCATTTTACATTCACTCTCTGAGTTTGCGCGTACAGGGCTTTCCACAGATCTTCATTGGCCAACGTCCCGCCGGCGCGTTTCCAACCGCGCTTCACCCAACCCGGCAGCCATCTGGTGATCCCCAACATCAGATACTGTGAATCAGTTTGAATGGTCACAACTGAGTTGCCCGGCAGGCTTTCCAACGCCCTCAACGCGGCCGTCAGCTCCATCCGGTTATTGGTGGTCGCCCGATCGCCGCCTTTTAGTACCTTTACTTTTTCCCCATTTACCACGAATATGGCTGCCCAACCGCCTGGCCCGGGATTGGGATTACAGGCGCCATCTGTGTACACCACATAGCCGGTCATTCCGGTGTGGGGATTGATTTGATGGTCTCATCCATCTGCTCGAGCAGCGTGGGTATGGGTAATGGGGTTGGCTGTAACATTTGCCAGAAACTGTCTTCCAGTACCGGGCGGATTGGCCGCCATTCCTTTGTTGCCGGTAGAGTGATGGCATCCGGCAGCATTTTGGCTGCTTCCGTCCACCAGATATGGTTTTCCGCGAACCCGGTCATAAGGTCGACGGCGGTTGACGTAGGAGGCAGCATCCCTGATGCTTCCGCCAGACGTGCCTGGTTTTTGGGCAGGCTTAACCAGCGGATGAACATCCACGAGGCCAGTTCGTTGGCTGGCCTCGTGCGGCTGACGCCAAACGCGATCCCTGAAATTAGCGCGGTTGACGGCCCTTTTTCACCCGGGTACGCGATAATGATCCATTTGTCTGTGTTCTTGGTAAAGGTGAGTGTCTGTTCCAGTTCGAACACATCCGGCAGCGTGGCAGAAATCGCCAGCGCCTGGCGGTTGGCAAAATACGTGAATGGAGAAGCTACCCGGCTGCTCCAGGCACAGCCTTTCTCTGTCAGTCCGCGGAGGTATGTGAACGCTTCGCCTGTTTCTTCCTGATTAAGGTTTATTAACTGGCCGGATTTCCACGCTTTATTGCCCTCAAACGCGTTGATCCACGATAACAGCGTGGAAGAGGTTGAATGGATGATCCACCCGCCGGTACCGTCATTATCTTTTGTGTTGTCCTGGTTGTTTATACGCGCGGCTTCGCATATCTGCTGTTCGAACTCTGCCCGGGTAAGGGGAGCGTTTTCGAACCCTAGCTCAGTTGCCCAGGTCTGGTTGTACACCAAAAATTGCAGGTTGACCTGTGCCGGAATGGAGATCATTGGATTGTCATTCCCGGTTATTCCCATCACCTGTGGAAAGTACGCTGACCGTTCTTTTTCGGGCATACCCCATTCGGGGTTGGAAACAAATGGTGAAAGGTCAATAATATCCCCGCTGGAATTCCATTCATCCAGATATTCGGGTGAAATGGCGGCCATATCCAGCCGGTCAGAGGATTTCATGTTTTCCCGGTAAATCCGCGCAGCTTCTGTCACACTGCCAGCCTGCTCTTCATTGACAGTAATGTTCCAGATATTTTCGGTGTTGAAATCGTTCACCAGCCGGCTGAATTCTATTCCTGCGGATCCGGTGAATGGATGAATGATCCTGATGTTTGTATCTTTAAGTGTAGATAACTCTACCGGAACGGTTGCCGACGGAATCGGTGTGGCTGTTCCCGGCATCGAAATTGGTGTAGACAAAGGCGCGGGGGTAGAAGTGTCGGAGGGCTCTCCGGCTGTTGGTGTTACCGTGGCCGGATTTACCGGAAGATTGCAGGCAGATAAAACCAGGCTCAGCCCCAAGGCAGTGAGCGCGGATGGTGAAGTGATTTTTCTTAGAGATCGGATGTGTTTTTGCATTCGGTCAGATAGTGTGTACGCGCTGCCCTTGTCCGCAGTTTTCCGTTTCAATCTGAATGGTCACGTGATCGATCGAAAAAGAATCACGCAGCAGGCCGCGAATAGTATCCAGGATTCCGTTCTGGTTGGAGCAGCCATCAGGCGTTAAAGCCACATGGGTGCTTAATGAAATGTGGCCGGAGCAAATATTCCATATATGTAGATCGTGAACATCGGCAACACCATCCACTCTTCCTATGGCTTTCGCGATATCCGGGATGGAAACGCCTTCCGGGGTACCTTCCAGCAGGATATGGGTGGCGCGGCGCAAGACCCGGAAACTGCTCAGGGCGATCATGATACCGATGAAGATACTGATCAATGGATCAATCCACACAGCGCCGGTGAGCCAGATGGCCAGGCCGGCAATGATCACGCCAACCGAAGATAATGCGTCACCGATGATATGCAGGTACGCGGAGTTAAGGTTCAGGTCTTCTTTTTCATGGTCATGGTGGTGTTCGTGCCCGTCACCCTCATGATGGTGCTCCACTTTTAGCACCACGGCCACCAGAATATTGGCCACCAGTCCGATAACCGCGATGACGAGCATCGGGGCACCCATGACTTCACCGGGATGGATAAACCGCTGTGCGGCTTCCCACCAGATGCCCAGGCAGATGACCGCCAGTGAAATGCCGTTGATGAGGGCGGCAAAAACTTCAACCCGGTGGTAACCATAGGTATGGTTATCGTCACCGGGTTTCTTTGACAATCTGAATGCCCCGTAGCTAATTGCGAGGGCGAAAATATCCGTAAACACATGGGCGCTGTCTGAGAGCAGCGCCAGGCTGCCCGTCCAAATACCGCCGATGATCTCGGCAACCAGCACTACGGCCGTGATCAGAATGGAGAGAAGATAACGGCCTTCCAGTTTCGTGTCTTCATGATCGGGCATAACAAAATACCTGTAAAAATTATGAATCTTGGATCGGGCAGAAGAGTGTGATCGGGTTGGGATAGGAACCGTCCCAGCATTTTTCGGGCAGGGGTTTCTGAACATGAATCGCGTTGCGGAAAACCTCTTTACCGTCTGCTGTGACAACCACAGCCGTATAATCCATCCACCATTTCGGAGGATCCACGATCATGGAATGGTTCATCACGGCGTACACCTCATTCGGGTTGACCGGATTGACAGCCATATCGTAGGTGATGAAAGGTTCCTGAGGGCGGGCATCCCAGATCTGCAATTGCATGCCGGTGGGCGCCGGCTGGTTGAACTTCAACACCAGCGTACAGTTGATGGCCGGTATAGGGAAATTGATCACACCGGTCTTCTTATCAATCGTACCGTCTGAAGCTTTTTCCGGTTTGGATGCCGGTCCGTTCGGGCCTTCTTCTACGGCGATGAAATACTTTTTGGTCAGACAGAAGGGATTGATCCCGTCAGGGGCTATGGCGAGGGCGGGAACGGGTGTGGAAGTCGGAGCCGGGGTGAATGTGCTGGTAGGCAGGGGTGTTTCCGTCGGGGGGACCGTC
>CAYQTY010000314.1:0-4113 GCA_964420535.1 uncultured Leptolinea sp.
CGCTCATGGGAGCATCATCTTCTGCCGGGCGTTCAACTTCTTCACCAGCAGCATTGGTGCCTTTTACCGCCGCGATATCCAGTGGAGAGGGCAGGTAATCGATAACGGCATCCAGTACCTGTTGCACACCTTTGTTCTTCAGAGAAGAACCGGTGAAGACAGCGGTTGCCCGGTTTTCAATAATGCCTTTGCGCAATCCGGCTTTCAATTCATCGATGGTCAGTTCTTCCCCTTCGAGGAATTTGACGGTAAGATCGTCATCAAGTTCGGCAATCTTTTCCACCATGAACGCGCGGGCTTCTTCAGCCGCGGTTTTCAGTTCAGCCGGAATTTCGGCGTAGGTTTCCTGTTTCCCGACCTCATCTTCGTAGAAGACGGCTCTCATGGTCAACAGGTCAACAACACCTTTGAAATTGGACTCGGAACCAATGGCGAGCTGCATTGGGATCGGGTTCGCGCCAAGACGCTGGCGAATGCTTTCAACAGTACGTTCAAAGCTCGCGCCGATACGGTCCATTTTGTTGGCGAAGCAGATACGCGGCACATTGTACCGGTCTGCCTGCCGCCATACAGTTTCACTTTGGGGTTCAACACCCTGAACAGAATCAAAAACTACAACACCGCCGTCCAAAACGCGCAGAGAGCGCTGGACTTCAGCTGTAAAGTCGATGTGTCCGGGAGTATCAATAACATTGATCTGATATCCCTTCCACTCCGCCGTAACAGCCGCGGAAACGATAGTAATGCCCCGTTCGCGTTCCTGGACCATCCAGTCGGTGACAGTATTGCCTTCATCGACATTACCCAACCGGTAGGTTTTTCCTGTATAGAACAGGATCCGTTCGGTTGTGGTGGTCTTTCCGGCATCAATATGAGCGATAATGCCGATGTTGCGGTATCGCTCCAGGGGAAAATTACGCGCCATTCAATATCCTACACTTAAATAAGAGTCAAATACGATTTCCGGTGAGATTAAGCGCGATAGTGTGAAAAAGCGCGGTTGGCTTCAGCCATTTTGTGGGTTTCTTCGCGCTTACGCACGGCAGTACCCTGACTATTGGCTGCATCCAGAATCTCAGCGGAGAGTTTTTCAGCAAATGATTTACCGGTCCGGGCTTTGGATGCGTCAATGATCCAGCGCATGGCAAGTGTCATACGGCGGGAGGTCGGTACTTCCATAGGAACCTGGTAGGTTGCACCACCGACGCGGCGGGGACGGACTTCCATGATGGGGCCGACATTTTTGAGCGCCAGATCATACACTTCGATCGGGTTTTTGCCGGATTTTTCCTGGACGATATCCATCGCATCGTAAATCAATGATTCAGCGGTGCTTTTCTTTCCACGGCGCATAACGCGGTGGATGAGTAACTGCAAAGGAACGCTAGAGAACTTGCGATCCGGGTAAACTTCACGTGCTTCGGGTTTATTGCGTCGAGACATACCACTCTCTCCGGTTAGTATCTAAATTCGGGTTATTTCGGCTGTTTGGCGCCGTATTTTGAACGAGCCTGGGCACGCTTGGCAACGCCAGTTGTATCCAGAGTTCCGCGGACGATGTGATAACGCACACCGGGAAGATCTTTTACGCGGCCGCCGCGAACGAGCACAACAGAGTGCTCCTGCAGCTGATGGCCTTCGCCCGGGATGTAGGCAGTCACTTCAATACCGTTGGACAACCGCACACGGGCAATTTTTCGCAGCGCGGAGTTCGGTTTCTTCGGTGTCATAGTACGAACTACGGTGCAGACACCACGTTTCTGAGGAGCGCCCATCTGTTTCTCACGGCGCTGCTTTACCGTATTCAGGGTATAGAGCAAAGCAGGCGCTTTGCTTTTCACTTTTTTGGTCTGGCGACCTTTGCGGATCAATTGATTGATGGTAGGCACGTCTTCTCTCCAAAAAAAACCATCTCGAATAATTTCTGATTGTTGCTCTGTTCATCCAACAAGCAAGGCCATCTTTATACTGGCTGCGATGGCCTCACCATGATCATCAGGGTACAGAACAGAGGACGGAAACAGGGCAACGGAGGGCGATTATAGCACGGGGCAGGGTCACCGTCAAGCTAAGCCGCCGCCTGACAGGACGGACAGATCTTCACCCAGACCGAGCAGGTCAATTCCCATGCGCGGGGGCTTAACCCTTTCTTCATCCTTTCCGAAACGGATGATCTCTCCGCTGGCCATAACAGCTTCAACACCCAATCCGAGGCTCTGAAGTTCTTTCACCAGAACCCGGAATGACGCGGGGATGCTCGGTTCTTCGATCGGTTCGCCTTTGACGATTGCTTCATAGGCATTTACGCGACCCTGAACATCATCCGATTTCACGGTGAGCATTTCCTGCAGGGTGTAGGCGGCGCCATACGCTTCCAGCGCCCATACTTCCATTTCACCGAAGCGCTGCCCACCAAATTGTGCCTTACCGCCCAGAGGTTGTTGCGTGACCAGACTGTAAGGGCCGGTCGAGCGGGCATGCACTTTATCTTCAACAAGGTGGTGCAACTTCAGCATCGTCATCACGCCAACAGTCACTGGCTGGTCATATGTGGAACCCGATTTGCCATCCCGCAGGATCTGCTTGCCGAGGATCGGCATGGGCTGGCCGGATTCGACCATAAATGATTGGGCGCGTTCACGAATTGCATTGTCATCAAGACCGGTTGTATCTACTCCGAAAGCCTCCAGCCATAATTTGAGGCACACGGCGATTGCCACCGGATCTCTATTCTCAGAATCTTCCACAGTGTGGTGGTATGCAAAATTGGTGATGGTGTCGGGGTCATAACCCTTTTCACGCAGCCACTGTTCCACTACAGCCCGGTGTGCGTACGCCGGATCGGTTGCCAGTAGGCTGACATCGTACCCTTTTTCACCCAGCCACTGCTCGAGGTAAAGCATGCGAACTTCGTCATCATCGCGAATGCTTTCGGGGGAATAATCCTGGTCTTTCAACCAGTCCCACGCTTTTGCTGCTACTTCCTTCCACGCTTCGTCAATCAACCAGGCGCGGGAAAGTTCAGCTTCAATTTCTTTTTCATCAGCACCGTCAAATACCGGGGTGATGGCACGGAAACCCATTTGTTTGGAAGCCCATCCGAGATGGGTTTCGAGGATCTGTCCGATGTTCATACGGCCGGGAACGCCGAGCGGATTGAGGATGATATCCACGGGATTTCCGTCGTCAAGGTAGGGCATATCTTCCACAGGAACGACGCGGGAGACAACGCCTTTGTTGCCATGGCGGCCAGCCATTTTGTCACCGGCGGTGATCTTGCGGCGCTGGGCTACCGATACACGGACCATCTTGTCAACACCGGCAGAAAGGTCGGTATTATCTTCGCGGGTGAACACTTTAACGTCCACCACTTTACCGCGCTCGCCGTGAGGCATGCGCAGGGAGGTATCTTTCACATCGCGGGATTTTTCACCGAAGATGGCGCGCAGCAGGCGCTCTTCGGGGGTGAGCTCTTTTTCACCTTTGGGGGTGATTTTTCCAACCAGGATATCGCTCGGGCCAACCTCGGCGCCGATGCGGATCACACCGTGCTCGTCCAGGTCTTTGATGGCATCCTCACCCACATTGGGGATATCGCGGGTGATCTCTTCAGGACCCAGCTTGGTATCACGCGCTTCCAGTTCGTATTTCTCAATGTGAACCGAAGTAAAGCGATCATCCTGCACCAGGCGTTCGGAGATAATGATGGCATCCTCAAAGTTGCTACCTTCCCAGGAGACAAACGCCACAACCACGTTCTGTCCCAGAGCCAGGTTACCGTTGACGGTAGAAGAAGAGTCAGCCAGCACATCGCCCTTGCGAACGCGCTGCCCTTTTTCAACTGCCGGGCGCTGATCAATACAGGTGCTCTGGTTAGAGCGCTGATATTTATAGAGATGGTAAGTGTGAATATCGCCTTTGCTGGTGCGTACAGCGATGTTACGTCCGTCCACCGTGACCACTTCGCCGTCTTCCGCGGCCACCAGTACCTGGCCCGAATCCAGTGCGGCGTGTGCTTCCATACCGGTGGAGATGATCGGAATATCCGGCATGATCAACGGGACAGCCTGCGTCTGCATGTTGGAACCCATCAGAGCGCGGTTGGCGTCATCA
>CAYQTY010000315.1:0-2711 GCA_964420535.1 uncultured Leptolinea sp.
TGACCTCCGGGTTATGAGCCCGACGAGCTGCCTCTGCTCTACCCCGCATCGCGTCCGAATATGTTATCACAAACGGCGGAGGCCGTCAAGCAACAAAAAAGCCGGCCATTACGGCCGGCTTCTACATTCAAATACTAATTACTTCACCACGATCATCTGGTACATCTCACCGTTGGCCACGCGGGCGCCGGTCTGGGTGACCATCGCCCAGTAGGAGGTGTACTTCTTGCCCGGGGTGCCCGGAGCGGCCTGGTCAACATTGAAGATTGCTTTTTCGCCGGGTTTGACGGCAACTTTCAACGGAACACGGGTCACACCCGAGAACTGGTCGCCGCCGATGAAAATCAGCGCGTATTCGGTTGTCCAGGTGACGCTACCCACGTTCTTGAAACCGGTCTCCATCTGGAAGCGTTCGCCGGGGGCGAAAACAGTGCCGTCAGCGGGGATGCTGTACTGGAACTCGGCGAAGTCACCCACTTTGAAGCCGGCCGCGGAAGCGGATGACTGGGTGGGGGCCAGGTTCGGGTTCAGGTTATTGGCAATAGTGGGTAACGCGGTGGCGATGCCGCCAAACGGCAGAGTGGGTTGCACGGCTTCGGCCACCGGGGGTTCTGCGGTGGGAGGCGGAGGTGTAGTGGGAGAGGGTTCCGGCGTGTTGGTGGGGGGTACAGCCGTCGGGTTCGCCAGGGCGGCTTCCGTCAACTGTGCCTGAACTGTAGCGGCGGCCATGGTGTACACAGCGCCGGGGTCGGTTGTCGGCTCAGCAGGGGCAGCAGCGCCGCAGGCGGAGATCAACAGACTGAACACGATCGTAGTAATGGCAAGGATGCCAGTGATCTGTAATTTTTTCTTCATCTTCTGACCTTTTCTCAATATGGGTTCTGCATCCGATTATAACAGTTATTTTTCACCAAAAACCGGCTTCCATACCGTGTTTACTGTCAAAATGGCATTATAACGCTAAGATTTTTCTAAGTTTTTCCCCTGTTTTCCTGTCTGACCACGTATCGTCCATTCCAGCGGAAGCACACACGGGGTTTATAAACAGGAAGCGGAAGAGCAGGCGCACCTATTACCACCCGGCCGGATTTTGCCTCCGGATTTTTTATTTCTCCCTCCATTGATAGAGCACATTAATCTTTCCTAAAATATGTACAGAGGTTATTGGATTTAAATCAATTTCTTATAAACTAATAGTAATGTAGAATGAAGTGAATAATCATTGTCTGTAAAGGAGACTGCCATGTTTGTAGGTTCCCGCATGAAACACCCGGTAATCACTATCGGCCCCAAAACGTCACTGGATGAAGCATTGT
Organism: uncultured Leptolinea sp.; assembly: GCA_964420535.1. Classification (GTDB taxonomy): domain Bacteria; phylum Chloroflexota; class Anaerolineae; order Anaerolineales; family Anaerolineaceae; genus Leptolinea. The sequence continues at coordinate 1,317 of CAYQTY010000315.1, forward strand.
CGCTTATGAACGCGGAACATATCCGCCGGCTGCCTGTGGTGGATAACGCCGGCAACCTTGTGGGTATTGTCACAGAGCTGGACCTGCTGAAAGCATCTCCTTCCGCCGCAACCTCCCTCAGTGTCTGGGAGATCAAGTCACTGCTGAGCTCTTTCCCGATCGAAAAGATCATGACCCGCGAGGTGTATACCGTCACCGAAGATATGCCGCTGGAAGACGCGGCCCGGATCATGCTGGATAAAAAGATCGGCGGGCTGCCGGTAGTGCGCGGACAGAGCGTTGTCGGCATCATCACCGAAACCGATATCTTCAAAGTATTCCTTGAAGTACTTGGTGCGCACGAAGCCGGTTTGCGCCTCACTGTCGCCCTGCCGAAAGGTCCCGGCGTCATCGCCAAACTGTGCCAGTCCATTTTTGAGATCGGCGGTAATATCCTTTCCTTTGGCACCTTTATGGGCGAAGACAGCAAATCAGACGGCGCCGTGCTGCGCGTTGAGGGTGTGGAAGAAAAACAATTGCAAAAGGCCATCAAACCGTTTGTTGAGCGGATAATCGATATCCGCGAATGCGCGGGAGGATAACAACCGAACGGCCGGTTTCCCGGCCGTTTTTTTATGTGTTTTCCGCCTGTTTAAGAACTTTCTTAATACGGGTCAACCCACCCGTCGACAGATCCGTGAGACGGGCGTTTATCACGGTAATAAACGCGTCGCGGTTGTCTTTTGAGATCGCGGGGAGCGTTGACTCGGCGTGCTGGGGAACTTCTTTCGGGCGGCAGGTACGCAGGTGTTCCAGTAAGAACGGGGTGACTGCCGCGCTGTACTCCGGCTTTGCAGCCCCCATCAACCCCAGAATTTTTATCCCGTTATCTGTGGTGATCACAGAACCGCTTTTTGTAGTTCTCATGATCAGGTCAAGATGTGCCATTAATATGTCAGCCTGCCGGCCGGCGACGGTCGAGAGCGTGATCATCGCGCCCCATACCATGCGGTTATTCCGCGAAGGTAGCAGTTTGACAATATCTTCTGTGTGAGGCTCGATCAATGCCGGGTCGATCATGCCGGTCTCGTAGATCGTCTTTATACAATCGTTGGCGATATCGGCATTTTTGTCCTGCAGGTGGTCAACCAGTTCCTGAATGCCGGCTGTATCTTTGCCGGCTGCCAGCTTCCGCGCCAGTTGCTGATTGGGAACCTCGTCACGCCTGCCCTGCGAACAGGCAAGCTCATTGATAACAGTCATCATTTCTCTCCTGCTTTCAAATTTTCTACCCGCAGTAGAATTCTATGAACCAGCAGCGTGATCCACCGTGATGGTTCTTTCTTTTGCCCGAAATCCCACTTTTTATAGTGTATATAGATGGCTTCGGGGATAAAGGTGCCATCAACTGTCGCT
>CAYQTY010000315.1:2721-4108 GCA_964420535.1 uncultured Leptolinea sp.
TCAAGCATTTCCGTAAATGCCGGGGTGGCAATGGCCTCCGGAAAATGTGAGAGAACATCCAGCACATGCAGAATGTCATACCAGATGAGGGGCGCTTTTAATTTGCAAAAGTCCGTTCCCATGTAAAAAATGAAAGGGTGTTCATCACGCCGGGCTTCCCACAGGTGTGTCATAGTCTGAATTCCGATGGAAGACGCCGGTGTATTGCGCCATTCTTTTTTTAGGGCAAGCATTTTCAACATGGCCAGGTTGGCATACGGGCAGGGGGCGTTCTTCGGCCCCGGTCCTCTGAAACTACCCAGTTCTTTGGATACCGCGCAGGGCCAGCCATTATCGCGAACGAGATGCATCAAATAGTTGGCGGCCTTTTCCACCCTCGGATCATCCCCCAACCCGAGACGAGTCACCGCGTAGACCTGGTTGGGCGCGTCACATAGTGCCCAACCGGCTGTGTCCTGCCCGGTTCCGCCGTGGCCCGGGCCGATATTCATGGGCAGGCGGAATGGTCCTTCAGGAGAGGCCTGCGCCAGAATTTTTCCGGCGACCTGAGACATCCCCGGGTCGTCAAACCGAAGGCCGAGGTCAGTCAAAAAGTTCAGCGTGTGAAACGATTGGTTGGCGGATTTATGGCTGGAAAGCACTTTGCCCGGCCAGTCTGCCAGTGATGCCGTCAACTCCTGGATTTCGGGTTGGTGAAGCATGGCAAGCCGGGCAGACCGCACGGCAGGCGCGTCTTCATCTTCGTTGAGCAGGTCTATTCGAGCCCGGTATTGAATAAATGCGGGGCCTTCCATCAGCCATTCAACGGGTATTTGCATGGGTTTTCTCCCTGAATAGATAAGACTATGATAGTCAATAAAAGGGAAAGCGCAATGTATTAAGATAGCTCCCCAAATGGCCTGACAGACAGGCAAAATGAAAGTCATTGTCACCGAACAGGCTGTTACCCCCCCGTGACGATCACTATGAAATTGAGGTAAATACACCGGAAGAACGGTCCGCCGGTTGATGGTATCAGGTAATTGCCGGAGATTTCGGGATCAGAAAATCACAGCTTATATCACCGCACGAGCGGGCCGAACGTTGGATCACATCAAAGTTAATCCCCCGTGTAACCCATTTAATAGCACCCATGATCAGCCCTGAGAAGAAATGGCAGGATGGTTCATGGGTTTTGCGGCCCCAGCATACCGGGCAGTTCTTGATGGAATAAATAAACTTTTTATCATCTTCCCGGATGACCGGAAAATTCCCGGTGGATTGGGTAAATGTAATACCAACCAGTGAGATACCGACCCTGACTTTTTCATTAACGGGCAATGATGCAAACTCACGATCATTAACGTCAACCGCTTCACCGATAATTCGCAGTGTCTCATTAAAAGTG
>CAYQTY010000316.1:0-4090 GCA_964420535.1 uncultured Leptolinea sp.
GGCGACCTGGTTGAACTGGTCGGATTAAACCACAAGCATTTTATTATTTTATTAAAACCCGGCGGTGAATTACATACCCATCGCGGCATTATTCGGCATGATGACCTGATTGGCGCAGCATGGGGAAGTCAGGTGCATTCCCACTCGGGAAGCCCGTTCTTTATGTTGCAGCCCGCCTTTAATGACTTGCTGCGGTCTGTTCCGCGCCGGACGCAGATCATGTACCCCAAAGAAATCGGATACATACTCGTAGCACTGGGTATTGGTCCCGGCCAGTATGTGATCGAAGCCGGCACCGGCTCCGGCGCGTTGACTACCGCCCTGGCATATGCCGTGGGGAAGGAAGGAAAGGTCATCAGTTACGAAGCCCGGCCGGAAATGCAGGAAGTGGCTAAGAAGAATCTGGAACGGTTCGGACTGGCAGACCGGGTTGAATTTAAGATCCGGAACATCGGAGATGGATTCGAGGAAACCGGTGTGGATGCGCTCTTCCTGGATGTGGCCAATTCCTATGATTACATGCATCAGGTCCGTGATGCTCTCAAACCGGGCGGATTTTTTGGGAGTATCCTTCCAACTACCAATCAGGTTTCCAAACTTCTGTTCGCTTTGCGGCGCGAGGATTTCGCGTTCACCGAAGTACTGGAGATCATGCTGCGGTTCTATAAACCGGAACCGGATAAATTACGCCCGACAGACCGAATGGTTGCCCACACAGGGTTTTTGATCTTCGCCCGGCCGGTGATCATTGATCATAGCCAGGATGAAGACTCGGCCATATTGGAAGAGGGCTGGGAAGCCGACGATATTTCATAGAACGCGGAGAGACTATGTTTCGAAGACCGAGACCACCCCGACCACCATTTCCGCCAGTTGGATTATTCGGATTCTTGAATCCAATGCTTCAGAAAATTCTGGGTGAAGCCAATCTGGCTTTTGAGACAGGCGATTATGCGAACGCGGCTGAACGCTACACGCGGCTGGCAGAACGGGCTGTCATCCGGGGAAAAACCCGGGCTGGCAACTGGATGATCAAAGCCGGGCAGGCGAATGTTCTCGCCGGGAGCCGGGATACCGGAATGCAGCAGATATTTAAAGGGCTAGAAATACTTCGGAATGAAGGCCGGATAAAGGACTTTCGCCGTTATGCCTGGCGTACTGTTGACCTTTTTAACAGCCACGGGTTACAGGCAGAGGCCCGAAAGGTGACGGATTGGATGCAGGGTGTAATCCCTGATATGACTATCCCGACAGGTGAACCTGCTGCTGCCAGTGAAAAGGTATCGAACCATCAAAAACTGCCATCGAAATGCCCGTCATGCGGCGCACCGGTCCATCCTGAGACCGTCGACTGGGTGGAGAATGGACAGGCTGCCTGCGCGTATTGCGGAATTTTGCTGCCGGAAGGCTAGAACATCTGTAATCCACCTATCAAATGAACAAAGATACGATTCGCACAAGGCTGGCCATACCGGAAGTCCAACAGGAGATACCTGAAGGTTCATGGAGGCGCGCGTCTGTGCTGGCTCTGTTTATGGAAAGCAGCCAGGGTTTATCGCTTTTGTTAACCCGACGGACTGACCATGTGATGGACCATAAGGGTCAGGTTTCTTTCCCGGGCGGTGCGGTGGAGCCGGGGGATGAGTCACTTGAGGCGACGGCGCTCCGGGAGACTCGTGAAGAAATTGGTATTGATCCGGTGGATATAGAAATCCTCGGCCGGTCACGGGATATGTTTACTATTTCCGGCTGGTGGATCACTCCGGTAATCGGGTGGTATGAGAACCAAAATGGATTTGTGTTGAATCCGGTTGAAGTCACACGTGTTTTCTCTATTCCTGTTGACTGGTTAAGCCGCAAAGAGAACTGGAATTTTAAAGCATACGTCCGTGACGGCATCGTTCGCGAGAATGTTATTTTTTACCAGGAATATGATGGTGAGATTTTGTGGGGAATTACCGCGCAATTGGTTCACGACTTACTTAGAAAGATTAACATCATGTAATTATAAAAACACCCCTGACCAGAAGGTCAGGGGTGTCGATTTTCGCCGAATAATTACTCGGTTTCTTCTTCCTTCTTACCTTTTTCGATGACTTCCGGTTCTGCTACTGCGGAACCTTCAATCGCAGCTTCCTCGTCTTTGGACAGAGTCACGATAACGATGATATCTTCCAGAGAGGCATGAACGTGAACTTTGTCAGAGAGGGAAATATCTTTGACGGTGAAATGATCGCCGATCTTCTTTAAATTGCTGAGATCGAGAGTGATCTTCTCGGGCAGGTCCTGGGGTAGGGCTTCCACTTCAACGGAGTCCATTTCATTAATAATGATGCCGTTGAAATCTTTGACGGCGGGAGAAACACCTTCGAGGGTGATGGCAACTTTGGCGCGGATCTTCTCGGTCAATGAAACGACCTGGAAGTCGACATGTTTCAACGAATTGCGCAGGTAATCGCGCTGTTTTTCACGAACCAGAGCGGCACTTTCTTTGCCGTTAAGGTTAATGTAGACAAGGCTTGAAGCGGTCAAACCATGCAGGACTCGGGACGTTTCTTTCATATCCAGGGTGATTGGTGTAGCTTCAAAATTGTGACCATAAATTACAGCGGGGAGTTTACCCTCACGGCGCATCGCGCCAACTTTTTTCCCTGTGACAGTGCGCAGGGTGGCATTAAGTACTGCTTTTTCCATTTTATTTTCCTTCGAGCGCCTCTCACCAATTCCTGGTTACCTTCGCTCTATAGTAGATTCGGCTTTCGCCGTGATGAACATGATTACCGCAGCCAGTAAATCATCCAGTACACCTGTCTGAATACCAAACCTGCTGAGGCGTTGAAGAGCAAGAGACTCCTCGGATCAAACACCGACTCACTGAGATCGGAAACGACTCTGGATGTTCCATGCAAATATATCTCAATAACCTGAACGTCAACAGAATCAGCAGGTCATTTTAACGCACTGTAAAGTAATATGTCAAGCAAGCGGTGACATGGCTCGTACGGCGAATAGCAGCCATATGCCATAGATCAATGTAGCCGCACCAAGGACTATCAATCCGGTATTTACAATCTGCATCAGTCTATCAGACGGGTGAAGATCAAGAATGATGCTTCGCAAGCCTAAAAGCGCATGAACCAGTACAAACGTCAGGAAGAAGCCTTCCATTACAAGTACGGCCGGGTTTTGATAGTATTTCACCACATCGGCAAAAGTCAGCAGCCCGCCGGGTGCCACCAGGTGATTGACAATGAAGTGAATCACAAGAAAAACGAGGATCAACCCGCCTGCCAGAACTTTGATGAACCAGAGGAGTGCGTTTTCCTGATTTAATTTGGTTGATAGGTCTTTCATAGAATCAGGCTCCTCCCAACATGTGCATGGCAAAGAACAGGATAAGAGCTCCGGAAAGGCCGGCAACCACCAGCAGCATGGCAAACTGGTGACGTCCACCAATACCGAAACTGGTCAGGCCGATACGGATGCCGTTGATCCCATGCATTATCCCGGCGGCTACTACCAGTAACTCACCGATAATGAATACCGGGTTTTTCATCATGGTGACAAAACCGTCATATGCTTCCGCGCCTTTCGTCAATTGAAAGAGCACAATCAGGTGCATGCTAAGGTAGAGAACCAAACCCAGTCCTGTGATCCGGTTAAGGATAAACCCCCAACCACCAGCAGAGCGGCCGCGGGGATCAAACCATTCAAGAAATTTCTTCGGTGAGGGGGAGCCTCTCATTATTTCATCTCCTTGTTCCCAAACCATCGGCGGAAACTGGCACGTATCAATTGTTTTCGCAGGTCCATAATACGGTAGCCGGGTTCAACGTGTGACGGACAGACGGCGGAACATTCGTACGCGCTGTGACAGCGCCAGGCGCCTTCCTGATGGTCTGCCAGGCTCGGGTCAACACCATCAACGGAAGCCGCTAGGGATTGCTGAAGGCCGGCCAGTGAGGCGGGCCCGGCATATTCAACGTCTGTTGAAGCCACCGGACAGGCGGATACACATAATCCACATTCAATGCAATCCGCCAGACGTTCAAGATTTTCCGAACCGGCGGGTGCTATTTCATAATCAAGA
>CAYQTY010000317.1:0-363 GCA_964420535.1 uncultured Leptolinea sp.
ATCACTGTGACCGGTTCCGCGGCCATCAATATCGCGCCGGACCGCGCCCTGATCCAACTCGGGGTGCAGTCCAATGGAGTCACCGTAGACGGTGTGCAGTTTGACAATGACCGCGCCATTCAGAACGTGCTGGCGGCGGTCAAAAAACAGGGCGTCGACCCGGTGGATATCACCACCGATATCTACATCATCGAGCCCGTCTATGAAGACTATGACTCGCTTTTCATCAAAGGCTATCGTATCGATAACACGGTGTCCATCACGATTCGTGACGTGTCAAAAACCAGCGCCATCCTGGCTGCCGCGCTGAAAGCCGGCGCCAACCGTGTGAGCAACGTCTCATTCTATACAAGCGATCTGCGC
>CAYQTY010000317.1:373-1463 GCA_964420535.1 uncultured Leptolinea sp.
GTACCGTGACCAGGCACGCGAACTGGCGATGACCGCCGCGCGGGAAAAAGCGGACACGCTGGCAACCGCCGCCGGCGCGAAGACCGGTTGCGTGATGAACATCAACGAGAACTCATGGACGTACTTCAGCAGCCCATGGAACAGTTCTTACCGCAATTCCAGCCACATGACCCAGAACGTGATCCAGAATGCTATGCCCTCCGGAGGCTCATCTACTGCCGCGGGTGACGAAGAACCGCTCAGCCCGGGGAGGATCTCGGTGAAAGCCGAGGTGGTTGTCACATTCACGCTGCAATAATTCTGTTTGTTATGCGTGTAAATACGGTGAAGTCCGTGGGGTAACGCGGGCTTCACCGTATAATACTCTTCATGGCAAAATCAATCTTGAGAAATAATTCGAGCGCGGGAAGCCTGCTTTCAGCCAAACCATACCTGATCGATATCACCCTCTTGCGGGACGGGATCAAGGATGAGGCAGAATACCCCTTTTCCATCCCGGCACTCCGTGAACTGAACACGCTTACCTTCCACCCGGATGTCACCTATTTCATCGGGGAAAACGGTACGGGTAAATCCACATTGATGGAAGCCATCGCCAGCGCGATGGGCTTCAATCCGGAGGGCGGCACAAAGAACTCGCTGTTTTCCACCCGTGACACCCACTCCAGTCTGGCGGATTTTGTTAAGCCCGTGCGCAGTTATAAAGCGGCGCGCGACGGGTTCTTTCTGCGCGCGGAATCATTCTACAATCTGGCGTCGTATATCGACGACGTGGAATACACCGGCAGCTACGGGGGAAAGTCACTGCACGGACAATCGCATGGCGAATCCTTCATGGCTCTGTTGACACAGAAATTCCGCGGGAACGGCCTGTACCTGTTGGACGAGCCGGAGGCCGCCCTGTCACCCTCACGGCAGCTTTCGGCCCTGGCCGTGATCCATAAACTGGTGAAGAACGATTCGCAGTTCATCATCGCAACCCATTCCCCTATCCTGATGGCTTATCCAAATGCCCGCATCTATCTGTTCTCTGAAACCGGTATCCGTGAGGTGGCGTACGAAGATACCGACCATTACCGGGTGGCCAAAG
>CAYQTY010000317.1:1473-4086 GCA_964420535.1 uncultured Leptolinea sp.
AGACCTGGCAGATTTGCTGCCCTACGATGGCCAGCTGCGGGTTCTGTTCGACGATGAAGAATAGCCAGCCTGTTATTTATCGGTCTTTGGCCATAAAATCCGGGGGATGATAAATGGCGTGCTTTCGCGGTACGTACGGTAACTTTCTCCGAACCGCGCCTCCAGTTCTTTTTCTTCAAAACCCTTCACGTACGCGATGAACAAGCCCGCGAACAGCACCACACATAAAATAGATGCCGGTGAACCGGAAAGAAGAGCCAATCCCAGGTAAGCCGAGATCGCGCCAAAGCCCATCGGGTTGCGGCACAGTCGGTACGGCCCGCTGACAAGCAACTCCTGTGTGGCTACAACCGGGATGGGTGTTCCCCGCGCGCGGAATAACTGGTCCGATATAGACCAGGCCGCGAAAACAAACCCGATAAGCATCAGAATTCCGCCGGTGATCCATTCCCTGGTTTCTACATGGAATGGACTCAACCCGAGAATAGCGTCAAGATCAGACGCCCACAGGATCAGTGTGAACGGGATGAGGACAGCGAAGAAAAAGCCGGCGCTCAGGGTGACAGCCAACCGAACCGGCAGAGAATAATCCCGTTTTGTCTGTTGAAGGAAGCGTTTCATCATGGGCCCCTCACTTATTTAACACACTTCTCGGTTCCATCATAGCGCTTGCGGAGACAATTTCAATTGAGGAATTACCGGTTACTCTGCCGCCGCCTTGCCAGCCAGCGCGCCGCTGCTGAAAGCAAATTGCAGGTTGTACCCTCCGCACGGGCCGACCACATCCAGTGTTTCGCCGGTCAGGTACAGGCCGGAGATCAGGCGTGAGTGCATGCTGGCCGGATCGACCTCTGTCACCGGAACGCCGCCGGCGGAAACCTGGCAATACTCGAAGCCTCGTACGCCTGTCACCTTCAGGCGGGTATCCCGTAGACTTGCCGTCAGGCGGTGCAGATCCGCTTCATCCATCTGATCAAGCGGGGTTCCGGTGGAGAGTCCCGCCTTGCGGATAAATCCGGCCGCGGCTTTGGGCGGGAAGAAGGCTTCCAGGAAAACACCCAGCAATTGTCCGGTATTTCTTTTGTTCGCCAACAGACTGTCAAATTCTTCCTTAAAGAACGCCAGAAAATCCAATGAAAGTTCCAGCGGTCTATCAGGCCGGGCGGATATGGCATGGCTGATGTTCATCACCGCCGGGCCGTTCAGTCCCCATTCGGTGAAAATGATATTACCGCGGGATGCTGCCAGTTTATTCTTGCCATCAAACAGCGATGCTTCCACGTCAAAGCGCATGCCCTGCAGCGGTTTGAGGCTGGCCAGTTCCGCCTGCACCGGGGCGAGCGCGGGGCGCAACGGCAGCACGGTATGCCCCAGACTTTCGAGCACCGGGAACAGTTCGCCGCGTGAACCAAGCGACGGATATGCCTTGCCGCCTGCTGAAACGATCACGCGGTCAAATGTAAGTTTTTCGTCTGTTTCCCCTTGCCGACAGCGCAAATTGAAACATCCCTCACCGGGCTTGATGGAAAGCACCAGCGTGTTCGTGACCAGCGTCGCACCGGCGAGGCGCAATGCCGCGACGAGCGCGTCAACCACGGCGTGTGCGGATTCTGACAGAGGGTAATACCAGCCGTCAAACGTGGCGCGCACCGGAATGCCGGTTTCCAGCAGCATGTCCTTTAATTCCGCCACGCCAAAGGATGCAAGCAGGGTTTGCATCCATGAGGTGTCAGCGCAGGCATATGCCCCGGCTGTAACCGCGTCATTGGTGATATTACAGCGTCCGCTGCCGGTGACCAGCAATTTCTTTCCCGCCGTTTCATTGCGTTCAAACAGGGTGACATCCGCCCCGCCCCAGGCAGCCTGGAGGGCGGCAGCCAAACCTGATGCGCCCGCGCCTATCACCGCAACTCTCATAGGCGCATTATACCGGAATGGGGTGGCTGCCGTTTCAAAGAGTGCAAGAACGTTCAAGAAATGCGCTTTCAGAATGGGTATCCTGTAGAAGAAATCAAAAATAGGAGAAAAAATGTTTACCACCGCAGAAACCAATAGTATTTTCACCCGTGAAGACAGCCGGGACATGAAAGAGATCGCCTGGAACAAACATGCCACCTTCCCCGGTGTGTACCTGAAGCATCTGGTAAAAGGCGACCAGACGGACGGGAAGTTCAGCTGCCACCTCGTTAAAGTGGAAGCCGGATGCGAGCTGGGGGAGCATATCCACGCGGGCAACTGGGAGATCCATGAGATCGTCTCCGGGAACGCTGCTGGATATCTGGAAGGCAAAGAAATGCCCTACACCCCGGGAACCACCGCCATCATTCCGGCGGGGTTAAAACATCGGGTGGTCGCCGGTGATCAAGACCTGTACATCCGGGCCAAGTTCATACCGGCACTGATGTAATATGGTCAACCTTCAAGCGGATGCCTCAGGGCATCCGCTTTTTATTAGTTTTCAGGAAACGGCCGGGTGAAATGCCCACGTTCTTTTTAAACACCCGTGAAAAATGGCTCTAGTCGGAAAAGCCGAAGAAAAATGACGCTTCCACGATAGAACCGGTTTTCAACAGTGTGTTGACAGCCTGTTTTATCCGTGTCTGCAGTTGATAA
>CAYQTY010000318.1:0-1938 GCA_964420535.1 uncultured Leptolinea sp.
CTTCAACACCTGCCCCACATAGATCAAGTTAGCGTCCTGGAGCTTGTTGGTGGTCATGATCTTATCCGGATCGCTGTTGAACTTATCAGCAATCTTACCGATGGTATCACCGGGTTCAATGCTATATTCCACCAGCGTTCCCGCTTTGATATTCTGCGGGATAGGCGTATCGGTCGGCAGAACAGCGCCCGGTTGCGGGATAAGGATCTTGTCACCAACTCGGATATTGCAGTTTGATCCAAGGGCGGGATTCAAGAGGATCAGCGCTTTTACTACAGTCCCGAACTGGTCCGCGATCTTCTGGCAGTAGTCACCTTCCACAATGGTGTACTCAAACGGGCCACTGGGTGTGGCAGTCTCTGTGGGTAGTGATGTCGGGGTTACCGTAGGCGTGGATGTCGGGGTATCTGTGGGAGGAATAGGTGTGAAGGTATATGTTAATGTGGGAGTTGGTGTATCGGTGGTGAGGAATGGCAATGACGGTTTGTTGGGACCGGAAAGCCAGAATATCAACAAAACCACACCGCCAACGATCAACAATCCCGCCAGACCGCCGATGATCACCGGCATGGTCTGCTGACGTTTCTTGTATGAATCAATAACTTCTTGAGGGTTATCTTTTTTAGACATAGGATTTCCTGTTATCTTCTGAATGATCCGGTACGTAAATCACACCGGCCGTTCCTGTTTTTCAATGCTTGAAAGATCCTTAATACACGCATTCTACCTGATTAAATGTGTTTTAGCGAGTCAACGGGTATTCAGGCCGACAGGATTTTCTTCAGAAATTGCCCGGTATAAGAAGCATCTATCTTCGCGATCTCTTCCGGAGTACCATAACCAAGCAATTGACCGCCCCTGTCGCCGCCTTCGGGACCCAGGTCAATCAGATGGTCAGCTACTTTTATGATATCCAGGTTGTGCTCAATGATCAGCACGGAATTTCCGTTGTCCACCAGTTTCTGCAGAACCTCGATCAATTTGTGCACGTCAGCGGCATGTAAGCCCACAGACGGCTCATCCAGAACGTAGAAGGTTTTCCCGGTGGCACGCCGTGACAGCTCCTTGGCCAGCTTGACGCGCTGGGCTTCACCGCCTGAAAGCGTTGTCCCCGGTTGACCAATCCGCACATAACCCAGACCGACATCCAGTAAGGTCTTCAATTTATTCTGGATCGTCGGGAAGTTTGCGAAGAATTCGATGCCTTCTTCCACTGTTGTATCCAGGATATCCGCTATTGTTTTGCCCTTAAATTTAACCTGCAGTGTTTCCCGGTTAAACCGTGCTCCATGACAAACATCACAGGGCACGTATACATCCGGCAGGAATTGCATCTCTATACGCAATTGACCCTGACCCTGGCAGGCTTCACATCGACCGCCGTGAACATTGAAGGAGAACCGGCTGCTTTTATACCCTCTGATCTTGCTTTCCGGTAACTCCGCGAAGAGTTGGCGGATCTCATCAAACAGGCCGGTATACGTCCCCGGGTTGGAACGCGGCGTCCGCCCGATGGGAGACTGGTCAATATTGATCACTTTATCCAGGTGCTCCATGCCCTCCAGACGGTCAAATTCTCCCGGTTGGGTGTGCGACCCGTAAAGCCGCTTCGACATCTCGGCGTACAGAATGTCTACCATCAGGGTGCTTTTGCCCGAACCGGAAACACCGGTGATGCAGGTCAAAACACCCAGTGGAATATGCACGTCCAGATTCTTCAGGTTATTGGCGCGCGCGCCGTGGATCACCAGTTCTTTACCATTACCCTTACGCCGTTGCGCGGGGATGGGAATACACTTCCGCCCGCTCAAGTACGCACCGGTTATGGAATTTTCATCTTTCAAGATATGGTCAACTGTACCGGCTGAAATGATCTGTCCGCCGTGTTCGCCGGCGCCGGGCCCGAGGTCGACGATCCAGTCAGCCGCCCGGATGGTT
>CAYQTY010000318.1:1948-4072 GCA_964420535.1 uncultured Leptolinea sp.
CCACCAGAACAGTATTCCCCAGAGTCACCAGCCCTTTCAGCGTAGCCAGCAGACGGTCATTATCACGCGGATGCAGCCCGATGGATGGTTCATCCAACACATAGAGTACACCCATCAACCGTGATCCGATCTGTGTAGCCAGCCGGATACGCTGCGCTTCACCACCGGATAAAGACCCGGCTGATCGCCGCAATGTCAGGTAATCAAGACCCACATCCACCAGAAAACCCAACCGCTCCCGGATCTCTTTGAGGATTCGTTCCGCGATGGTTTTCTGACGGGTAGTCAGGCAGCAGTCTTCATCCATCAACTGCTTGATCCAGTTCAATGTGGATATCACCGGCCACGTAGTCACTTCCACGATATTCTTGCCATCAACGGTGACAGCCAACGCCTCCGGGCGTAGTCTCGTGCCTTTACAGGTAGGGCATGGACGGTCGCTCATATATTCGCTGATCTTGCTGCGAATATATTCTGAGGATGTCTCTCTGAACCGCCGTTCAAGGTTCGGAATGATGCCTTCGAAGGACGTCTCAAACGTGGTCTTGCGGTCATTACGCCCGACCATGCTCATGGTGACTTCCTGCTTGCCTGTCCCGTATAGGATCAATTTCAATTTATCGTCCGGTATCTGGCTGACGGGAACATCCAGATCAATGCCGTAATGTTCCGCCACAGATTCCAACATCTGCCAGTAGTAACCGCCCTGTTCTTTTGAATTACTCCATTCCAACGCGATGATCGCACCGTCATTGAATGACCGGTCCCGGTCAGGGATCAGCATATCCGGATCAATTTCCAACCGGTTGCCCAGTCCTTCACAATCAGGACAGGCGCCATGCGGCGTATTAAAGGAGAACGTGCGGGGTTCAATCTCCGGCAGGCTTACCCCATGTTCCGGGCAGGCCAGATGTTCGCTGTAGAACAGGTCCTGGGCGGGATCTGTGCTTAGGTTCTGAATGGTCAGGTACCCTTCACCGATCTTTAACGCTGTTTCGATCGAATCCGTCAAACGGGATAGGATCGATTTTTCTTCTGTCACTTCAGTGGCATGAGAGATGACCAGCCGGTCAACCACAGCTTCAATGGTGTGTATCTTGAAACGGTCAAGCGCGATTTCATCTTCCAGGTTGACCACCTGCCCGTCAACGCGCGCACGTACGAAACCCATCTTCTGGATATCGTCAAAAATGTTCTGGTACGTTCCCTTACGGCCGCGAATCAGCGGCGCCAGGATTAAAATGCGTGTTCCATCGGGTAATGATTGCACGGCATCCACAATTTCCTGCGCGGATTGCCGTTGTACTTCTCTGCCGCAAACCGGACAATGGGGAATACCAACCCGGGAAAACAGGAGGCGCATGTAATCATATACTTCTGTCACAGTTCCCACGGTAGACCGCGGATTATGCGAGGTGGCTTTCTGGTCTATGGAAACAGCCGGCGAGAGCCCTTCGATCGAATCAACGTCAGGTTTATCCATCTGCCCCAGGAACTGGCGGGCGTAGGATGACAGCGATTCAACATACCTTCGTTGGCCTTCCGCGAAGATTGTGTCAAATGCCAGAGAAGATTTCCCGGAACCGGATAACCCGGTGATAACAACCAATTTATCACGGGGAATCTCGACCGTTATATTCTTGAGATTATGTTCCCGTGCTCCAATTACCCGAATAACATCTTGAGACATGTTTCACCTGATATCATGATCAAATTCTCGCAGCATTGTACTATACCCGTGTTAAAAGAAGTTAACTTTATAAATCATTTGTTCTTAGTACATATTCCCTATTTTAGCACGAAACGGTATTCCAGTATAATCAACACTATCCCCTTTTGAGAGCAGACAATATGGACAAACAGCATAAAAAGATCATCAATGCATGGGCTATGTATGATTGGGCTAATTCCGCGTTTGCCACAACCATTATGGCAGCCGTATTACCGGTGTATTACGCCAGCGTGGCGGCCGTAAACCTGCCGGGAAACTCTGCCACAGTTTACTGGGCATATACCACGTCCATTTCTTTATTAATCGCGGCTATTCTTAGCCCTGTACTGGGAGCCATGGCGGATCTCAGCGGAGCCAAGATCACCTGGACCAGACTGAGCAGGGCGGATCTT
>CAYQTY010000319.1:0-4062 GCA_964420535.1 uncultured Leptolinea sp.
ACCGTGTCAATTCGGTTATTACTTAGTGCGGTATCAACCTGTCCACGGTCACATATATCACCTTTAATGAACCGGTAACGCGGATTCTGTTCGTATTTTGTCAATCCGTTCGGGTTTCCGGCGTATGTAAGCAAGTCAAAATTAACAACTGTCACATCCGGGCAGACGGACAGGATATGGTGAATAAAATTCGTCCCGATGAATCCCGCTCCACCGGTTACAAGCCAGTTCGCCATTCACCCTCCATTATCAAAAGTATCGGTAGAATTATAGTAGATAATTGGACAGGATTTGTAGAACCACGCAGCAGAAACTACAAATTCATGTATAATAATATACAGGCAGACCTTAAATTATTTTCTGTAGGTTTCTACAGATTGCCTTTTACGAAGAAGTTGTTCGAGTACTTCAGAATCGTCTCTCCCGGAATGGGAGTAGTAGTTGGCGGCATGGCAGTTTTGTACAGGGAAACACCTGGATCTGACGCATTCACCGCGGCCCTGTATTTACAGTAGTGGATAACAATATCCTTCGGGTATGGGTTATGCACACTGTTTCATAACAACATCCCAACCTGCTCATCAATTTATACCGGGTGGACTGAAAATACGGGAATCAAACCCTGTATTTGAACGTACCTGAGAATACCCAATCATCTTCCTGTATCAGGCGGTCGGCCAAATTCCCTAAAGGGATAGAGTTGTGCCTAAGATCACTGCGCTGAAAGCCCAAAAACACAACCATAACCGTCTCAACATTTTCATCGACGGCGAATTTGCTTTCGGTGTTGAGCGGCTGGTCGGCGCGTGGTTGGCGGTCGGCGACGAAATCGACAAAAATAAAATTGAAGCCCTCCTGAAAAAGGATGAACTCGAAAAGGCTTATCTGCGGGCTTTGCGATTGATCGACACCCGGCCGAGATCAACTTTTGAAGTAACTTCCCGCCTTAAAAAAGCAGGCTACGGAGAAGAAGTTATAAACTCCGTGATGGACCGTTTGACAACAGCCAATCTTGTAGGAGACGCGGAATTCGCACGAACCTGGGTTGAAAACCGGTGTATTTTCCGCCCCCGCTCAAAACGCGCTCTGGTACTGGAATTGCACCAAAAAGGTTTGGCTGAAAATGAAATTCAGTCGGCAATCTCTGATCTAGACGAAACATCTCTTGCTTTAAAAACGGCAGAGAAATACGTATCGCGGTGTAAAGATCTGCCGTTTGATGAGTTCCGCAAAAAGATGACTGGATACCTTGCCCGCCGCGGGTTCGGTTTTGGAACCGCGCAGGAAGCTGTTCAGGAGACCTGGCATTCTATGCAGGTGGAAGCGGAATCACTAAATTAACTATATGAATACCAAGAGGAAACCATGAATCAACCGGGGAACTTAGTTCCAATACTGATAATAATAGGCGACATCGTGGTCTTGATAATCGCGGTAGTTATTATCGCGAAAATAATGGCCAACAACTTCAAAAAGGAACAACAATACAAGGCAAATAGTATTGTCGCCGAAGCCAATGAAAAATCCAAAACCATAGAACTGGAAGCCCGTGACAAGGCCATGAAGGTTCTGCAGCAATCGGAATCCGAAGCGGCAAAAATGCGTTCTGAACACGCCGCGGAAGAAGACCGGTTGCAACGCCGCCGTGCCGACCTGGATGGGCGAGTTGAACGCCTAGAGCAGCGCGAACAGGCATTGAACAAACGCCAGAGTGTGTTAGACCGCCGGGCGAACGATGTGGAAAAGATGTACAGCCAGCAATTGGAAGAGCTGCAAAACATCGCCAAGATGACACAGGATGAAGCCCGCGGACAACTTCTGGCCGAAACAGAAAAAGAATCCCGCAATGATATGGCACGCATTATTCGTCAGATCGAAGCGGAAGCCCGAGCGGAAGGTGAAAAACGGGCCCGCGAATTGATCGCGGACGCCATCCAACGTGTGGCATCAGATCATGTGGCAGAAGTGACATCTTCCATCGTCACCCTGCCCAATGAAGAAATGAAAGGCCGGATCGTTGGCCGTAATGGCCGTAATATTCGCGCCTTTGAACAGGCAGCCGGTGTTGACGTGATCGTCGACGATACGCCCGAATCGGTCACCGTATCCTGCTTTGACGCGGTTCGCCGTGAGATTGCCAAGCGCGCCCTCTCCCGTCTTATCCTTGACGGCCGTATTCACCCCGCGCATATTGAAAAAGTACTGGGTGACGAGCAGCGCCTGGTTGAAAAAGATATCGAAGAAGCCGGTGAACAGGCTGCCTATGATGCCGGAGTTGCCGGCCTGCATCCTGAAGTCACCCGCATGCTGGGGCGTCTGAAATACCGCACCTCTTACGGGCAGAACCAGTTGGCCCACGCAGTTGAAGTATCAAAACTGGCAGCTGTTCTGGCCGCTGAATTGCGTGCCAACGTCGAGGTGGTTAAAGCCGGTGGATTGCTTCATGACCTGGGTAAAGCTATGGATCACAACACCGAAGGCACTCACGCCATGATCGGCGCGGAATTCGCCAAACGTTACGGCGTCAACGCCCGTGTGGTCAACTCCATTGCCTCACACCACCATGAAACCGATCAGGAATCGGTGGAAGCGGTTATCGTTGAAGCCGCCGACGCCATCAGCGGCGCCCGCCCCGGCGCCCGCCGAGAAGATCTTGAACAATACATCAAGAGGCTACGTTCCCTCGAAGAAGTGGCCAACTCCTTCAAAGGTGTTCTTCAGAGCTATGCCATTCAGGCCGGACGCGAAGTACGTATTATTGTCCGCCCGGAAGAGATTGACGATCTGGCCAGCACCCGCATGGCAAAAGATATCGCCAAACAGATTGAAGAGACCATGCAGTACCCCGGTCAAATCAAGGTGACTGTGATCCGCGAAACCCGCGCCACTGAATTCGCCAAATAATTATTCGCCTATATCAGAAGGCCGCCTGAAAATAGAAAGGCGGCCTTTTTGTTTTAATTCAGGTATGGATTGTATTCCACTTCGTCTGCGACACATGTCTCTTCGTTGTGTCCGGGAAGGATACGGGTGTCTGATGGAAGCGTGAGTATCTTTTCATAAATGCTTTTCAATAACATATCCTGATCCGCGCCCGGCAGGTCGGTGCGCCCCACACTCTGCCTGAAGATAAGGTCTCCGGTGAAAACCGTTGAAATCGGTTCCGCATAAAAAACTATATGGCCCCGGCTATGCCCGGGCGTTTCGAAAACGGAAACTTCTGACAGCCCGAGATGGAACCGCATGTCAACCGGCAGCGAAGCCGCCGGCGGCAACGCAGGTATCTGAAACCCGAATTCCCGCCCCAGCCCTCCGGCTTTAAACATCTCTTGATCAGCCGAATGTAGATATACCGGGACTGAGCCAATGGCGGAATATATTTCTGGTATTCCAATGAAATGGTCAAAATGACCGTGGGTCAGCCATATTGCGGTTAAGATCAATCCATTCTGTTTGATGGTTTTGGTAACCGGTTCGGGATTAAAGCTCGGATCAATTACGGCCGCTTCTCGAGTTTCTTCATCCCAGATCAAATAGGTGTTGTTGGATATTTCACCCAACACAAAGGTTTCTACTTTCAGGCTCATTCGATCACAAACAATTCCCTGGGAAGATCAGAAAGTGTTTCGGCGCCGTTGGCCGTCACCACCACGTCATCTTCAATACGTACACCATATTTGCCGGGAAGATAAATACCGGGTTCTACGGTGTAAACCATACCGGTTTGTAATTTTTCATCATTCTCGCCAAACATATAGGGCGGTTCATGCCCTTCCATACCTAATCCGTGACCTGTACGATGGGTGAAGTAGGCGCCATACCCTTCGTTTTCAATCTCCTGCCGGGCAGATTTATCCACGTCACCGGCTCGTAATCCGGGTTTGCCGGCCGAGCGCCCGCTCGCGTTTGCCGCCATCACAGCCTTCGTGATAGCGGATTGTTCTTCGGATGGTTGTCCCATTACCAGTGTGCGTGTAAGATCTGAGGCATACCCTGAATGGCTGGCACCCCAATCGACCACTACCAGGTCTCCTGACGAAAGCGCCCGGTTCGAAGGGACGG
>CAYQTY010000320.1:0-4028 GCA_964420535.1 uncultured Leptolinea sp.
AGAACCCAATTATGACTATTATTTTCCCAGGTCAAGCACATCGAACTCGATCTATTTGATCGCTTCGGTTCTGGTAGGCGAGTTCCGGTTTGATATCGGGAGCAACGCGGAACAACACAGGCAATTTGTAGACCAAAAGCAGGAAGTTTTGAAGATCGCGGCGGAAGGCAAGTCGCTGGTGTATATTCATACTGACCGCCCGAGTCACAGTCAGAACTCAGGCGCGTGTTTGCCCGATGAGGTCGATCTTTACAGTCAAAGGTTATCGGAAGCCAACGGTGAAATGACGGTTGATGTAGAGAGTATTATCCGGAATGATCCATCTGCGATCATTATCGTCGCCGGTGACCACGGACCGTACCTCACCAAGAATTGCACCTATTTAACCGGGTACTATAAACCGGAAGAAGTCTCCCGGCTGGACATTCAGGACCGGCACGGCACCTTCCTCGCTATCCGGTGGCCTGATCGGGCGGATGAAAACATTGAAATACTTCAAGACATCTTCCCGGCTGTGTTTTCGTACATGTATGCCGACGGGACCATCCGGGATTTGGACCTTGAACGCGTAATCCCGCAGGAAAACGCGATCAGCGGGGTTTCGGTAAAAGACGGCATTATTGCGGGTGGTTTGCAGAACGGGCAATCCCTGTTTATGACAGGCCGGTAGCGATCACCCATCGCGGGTGGAAATTAGCTGTACAACTATCTGATCCCGGCTTTTTTCGGCAGACGGCGCAGCCTCCCTGGTGACGACCCATGTATTTCCATGGATCATGAGAATGTGGAAATTTGATTATGACCACCCGTGGATTACAATGAGTATTATGACATTTATTATCCATATTAAAGCTCCCGCATAAACAAAGGAAATTACTGGTGACCGAACATACACAAATGGACGTTAATTGGCGGGCCTCACTCTGGCTGGCGGTATTCACCATACTGTACAATATCGCCGAGGGGCTGGTGTCCATCTACTTCGGCGCGCAGGACGAAGCCCTCACCCTCTTCGGCTTTGGCGTTGACTCGTTCATCGAGGTGACGTCCGGCATCGGCATTCTGGCCATGGTGCTGCGCATCCGCCGAAACCCGGAAACGCAGCGTTCGCGCTTCGAACAGACCGCCCTGCGGGTGACCGGCACCGCTTTCTACCTGCTGGCTGTTGGGCTGGGGGCTACTGCGGCATATAACCTGTTCACCGGCCACAAACCGGAGTCCACCCTGCCCGGGCTGATCATCTCGGTGATCTCCATCGCGGTGATGTGGGCGCTGGTGTATGCCAAGCGCCGCGTGGGTAAAGCGCTGAATTCATCACCCATACTGGCGGATGCCAACTGCACCATGGTGTGCATATCCATGTCGGTGGTGCTGCTGGCTTCCAGTCTGGTGTACCAGTTCACCGGTTTCGCGTGGGTGGATACCCTGGGCGCACTCGGGTTGATCTACTTCTCGGTCAACGAGGGGAAGGAAGCGTTTGAGAAGGCGCGGGACCTGTCAATGGAATGTTGCTGCGCGGAGGATTAGGGGTAGAATTGTTGGAGTGAGTCAGGGATATTGGTAGTGGGGATGTGAGGAAGCGATGCGCTCAAAATCGAGCTCATCCTACCAGCTGACATCCTCTCACGCAACTCACCCCTTCGCTTTGATTAGAAAAAACCGGGATTTTGCGAGGAAATTTCTTTTCCGTATACATAACAAGCCCAGAACATCATTCCCTGAAAATCTTTGAAACAATCTTCATCCGAAGAGAACTCGAATGATGTTGAAGTTTCAATTGCCCTGTTTACTCTATGAACAAATTCATCCAAACCTGGCTGCCTATCCCGGTAAACTTCACGCTTCGTCCAGTCCTCAGCAATCCAATCGGCATGCCAGGCGCCATTCTTTTCTTCTACGTAGACAACAAAACTGTATTCAATATCATAATAACCTGGACGTACTCTTGGATCCTCCCAACCATAAATAATATTCAAATTACGGGATGAGTCCTGGTCATCGGTAAAAACGGGCGCTCCATCGACAAATTCAAATTTGATCTTATACGTTTCCATCACCCCACCAACCTCCTCCTGACATCCTCCCGCGCAGCCCACAACTTTGCGTTGATGGTGTTTGAACATAAACTCGATGCAAACCTTATTCTATATTTGAAATGGAATTAGGGAAAAATAAAATTTCGACAAGGTGTAAAATTAATAAGATAATTTAGCGTTCGACAGCGGGGAAGTGTTTTTATTGTCGAAAAGAGTCAAATTTCAGCACATAAGGAAAAATCCTATATGAAATACTTTATTTACATTCATATCTTTCTTCTTTTCACCATAGGAACAATCTTAAGCATCGTTGGCATCCTGATTATGCTGGGTGTTTCCCAATTGATATCCGGCATGTTCCCCAATCCACAGATTGCCAGCCTGTTTCTGGGTGCCAAATCAATAGTTTCAATTGCTTCAGGTGGTATGGTTTTTCTTCAAGGGATTTTAATCAACTGCTTTTCTCTTACAATGTGGATGTTATTGAAAATTGTTTTCAAGCCTGCACGACCATTAAGACCATTGAATCCCCAAACTAATCCAGCGGGTTAGCTAGTTGTATGCGATAAAAATTGACCGAATCTTTGTTACCCCTCCAGCCTCCTCCTGACGTCCTCCCGCGCAGCCCACACCTTCGCGTTGACGTCGTTCGGCCGGCCATTCCTCTGCAACAGCGGCAGTAAAAACTTCTTATTCACCACCATGACGCCTTTCACCGACGCGTTCGACTTCACAAAGGCATTGGTAAACACGATCACCGGGGTGATCCAAGGCGCTTCACCGATAACCTTCGTCACGGTGTCACGCAGCCAGTAGGCATTGCCCACCGTCTGTTTAATAAAGTCCTTTTCCGGCAGGTGATTGTTGAGCAGCAGGGTATTGTCACGTACCGTCACCGTGCCTCCGTGTGCCTTGGTTTCGATCAGGAAAAAACCGTTCATCCTGCTGATCACGATATGGTCAATATTGCCATTGGCACAGGCCACATCATGGATCACCAGGTAATCTGATGATAATTGCGCGAGGATGTCACCCACCTTTTCTTCCGCTTTTGCCCCACGGACGGCACGTAACTCGCATTTTGAACCGCGGTCAATCAGCCGTTCGGCATACGCTTTAAATATAAGGGCTATCACCAGAAGCACCACCATCGCCCCACTGCCTATACCAAGCGCTTTCTGGTTAGCTGAGACGAACCAGAAAACTGCCAGCACCCCGATGGCAATCAAGCCAATCAAGAAAAAAGAATTGCGCCGGCGTCTGGCCATGTCACGTGTTGATTTTCCCGCCCTGTGTGGTTTATAACCCATGAGATTAATTCTCCCCATTTATGATTTATGACAAATTAGTGATGTTCTTTCCTCACATCAACCCATGCCTCAATTGTATACTCTGATTGAGATAGACAACACGAACGAATTGGGGATAAATCCATGAACACTCCTGATCAATCAAGAAAACTGGCTCTCTATATTCAAAGTCTTCCCGGATTTACATATTATCCAACTCTCGAGAGGTATTACCATATTGGTGCTACTCTGACAGATGTGGTTTTTCAACCCGGAGTGAATTACAACGGTGCTGTATTGCCGAGGGTAAAAAGAATCAAAGGGATACTCGTTGCCTCAATCATCAGCGGAATGAAGGCCTATTTTAAAAAGAACAATGTTGAAGAATTTTTCGGCTGGAAAGGCCGGAAACCTCGCGACTTACTGAACATCATTAACTTCTTTACCGAGGAAGATATTGATACTGAAGATGAACTACGAGATTGGCTGTTGAAACCGGGCAATGAAGAACGGTTGAAATCACAATCTGGGTTCGGAGATAAGACGGTCGATTATTTGAAAATCCTTGTGGGTATCCCAAGCATCGCAGTCGACCGCCACATCATCACTTTACTTGAAAATGCCGGTATTGATTCTGACGACTATGATGAACGGAAAGCGATACTTCTCGGTGCGGCTGAAATTCTTAAGGTAAGCCCTTCCA
>CAYQTY010000321.1:0-305 GCA_964420535.1 uncultured Leptolinea sp.
GAGAATGAACGCGACGGTTGTCCAGATCGTTTCAGCCGACATGCCGGTCCTCCATGGGCGCCGGTGGACGGCGGTTAATCATTGCTTTGAAAAGTCCGAAAATCCCGCCCAGGGCGATCAGCGCAGCCGTCAGTAGCATACCAGCCTGATAAGCCGCGTTGACAGCCGGGTAACGAGCTGGCGCCTCCATAATGCGGTCATACATGGCGCCTTCCACCCGGCCGCCTATCAGTCCTTTTAGTTGGGTTGAATCAAGGTACGGGCGCATCAACGGAGCGCTCTGGGCTGAGACTATCAATAAAACG
>CAYQTY010000321.1:315-4011 GCA_964420535.1 uncultured Leptolinea sp.
TTATCAGGCACATAGGAATAAAGCTGTTCCAGCCAGGCACGGCCGATCTCAGAATTTTCCGTAATGATCAGTATTGCGGCGTAATCCTGGATGGTGTGAACCGACTGGGTCGCGGGGTACGTCCACCCGTAACGGCCGGTATCCAACAGGGGCATCGCTGACCGCGGGTTGCGGATGAAATCCAACATTCCGGTAGAGCCTCCCGGAAGATAACCCAGATAGGCGATCTTTTCAGGCTGGTAGCCAAAACCGGCAGGCCGGACATACGAGATCAGGTCCCGGGCTAATGCAGGGCCGGTGGGGACTGTCGACAGAATGGAAAAATTCATCCCCTTCTTCATCAGATTATCGACAACACCCGCGGATGCCGCTTTCATTTCTCCGGCGAATGCCGGTTCATAATCATTGATCACCAGGATGGAGGAGTTTTCCGGCAATGATTTCACCGTGTTATGCATGGCCACCACACCGGGGGAGAATAACACTTGCTGACTGGTCAACAGGTACCCGGTAATAAGCGGAAAGAGCATCACAGCCAGAAGAAGAATACCGATTCCCCAGCGTAAAATCCGGTTACTGACGCCAGAAGCCGATTTCACCGGTCCGGTGGGTTGGATCTCGCCAGCCAGCATGGTTTTCATTAGATCGATGCTGGCCTTCTGAGCGTCGCTGATCTCCAACCGTCCGGAAAGTTCCACCGGACGGTCATAGCGTGGCTGCAATATACTTTCAGGAATCAGTTTTTCTGGTTTACCAACCTGCCGGTTCTCTTGCTCAGGCAGGGTTTCATCACCAATCAGGGATTCAAGTGAGGCTGTTGATGTTTCCTGTCTGATAGAATCTTCCCCGGTTGGCGGTTCGGTTTCTGGTGTGGATTTTTTCTTATTACCCGGTTTGTCAGCGGGGGGCGGTTCTATGTTACGCGCTGACTCTGACACCGTTTCCACGACCGGTATGACAGGGGTGCCGGATGCCGGTTCCTTAAGCCAGGGGACAGACTCGTTAGGCTGCCCTTCAATGGGTGAAACCGGAATTTCCGGGACGGGTAAGATGGGCTCCACCGTTTCCGGAGGAGTCTGGTCTCCCAGTGGTATATCCGTATCCAGGGCTTGATCAACCGGTTGATCCACAATTGCAGGAGGTTCCGTGTTCGAAGGTCCACCAAAGAATTGATCCTCCTCCCGGGAGGAAGGCTCATACACAAATTCTGATGGCGGCTCTTCCGAGGGATGCCCCAGCGGTTGAGTCGGCCCCTGTTCTGGCGGTTCCTGGCGAAGTTCGTCAAAACGCCGGGCAGCCGCAGCCATGGCAGCCAGTTCCTCTTCCGAATACAGAGTCGTAGATTGACCGGCCGGTTTACCTTCCTGTGGAGGCAGCAATTCGTGCAGCCGGGACATCCAATCCGTCGACGGTTCTTCATCTTTGGGTTTGGCAGGTGATTCGCCCGGTTGGATCTGTTTTAACCAGTCAGGGATCTCGTCAGGTGAGTCTACTTTTTCACCAAACGGCCGTTCCTCCGCGTCACCAAATTCACCCAACGGCGGTGTTGGCGGGCGTTCTGCCTGGCTGCGTTCACGAACTTTTTTCAGCCAATCGGGCGGTTCAGCCGGTTCCTCAGGTATTGGGGGAAAACGTGTCAGACAGTCTGAACAGAACTCGGCTGTCAGAGGATTAATTTTTCCGCAATTGGGGCAAACGATCTCGTTTTTCATACTACCCGTTATATGGCCGATCCACACCCAGAATGACCCGAATTCCCGCTGTTATGGCGCCCAACGCCAACCCCAGCAGAATACCACGTCCACCGGCATCCGGGAGCCGTTGGAGAATTCCCAGCGCGTTTTTGATCAGGGGGATATCCAGGCTGGTGGTGAAAACGCCACTGTTTAACAGAACAAATAACAATGTTGAAATGCCAAAAACAACGGTCATCCACCCGCGGCGGGCCCGGTATAAACGAAGACCAGCCACAGTGAGACCTATTGCCAACGCACCCAGCAAACCACCTTCTACAGGCAGAATGATCCGGGTGACAACATTCTGAACCTCCAGATTACCCGGACCGCCAAAAACCAGACCGGCCAGAAAAACCAGCCCAAACCCGAAGAAGATCAGCAGGCTATAGCGGTCGGAAGGCCGCCTCGTCCGGACCTTCTGCCAGTGAGCGGCCAGCAACGAAACAATGGCCGCCAGCACGGCAACTCCGGATAATGAAACCGCCCAGTTGATGATCACGCTGCTCACGTCGCGAAGAGGTCCAAATGTGACAAAATACGCCAGCAGTACGATCAAACCGCTGATAATGGCAACGATTGTGGTCAGTGGAGCTTTCATAGGAGAGTCAATCCGATGGCTCGGAGAATCGCAGCCATAATGAGGAATATGATCAAAATCCAGCGAAGCGCGTCTTGAGCCAGAAGGCTGGCCGCGTACACACTGCCCGTGTTCAGGTATGCCGGAAGCGCATATACCTCTTCTCCCAGCAAAACGTCCACCGGGCTGGCAAAGGCTACCGCCTGACCTACCGGTGAATCGGGTGCGGCAAGAATATTCACCGATTCATCCTCCGCAGAGTCCAGGATAAGGCTGATTTCAGCGCCCATCATACCGCCAGCTACCAGCATGGAGGTTTGTTCTGACTGTAAAGCCGGCAATACGCCAGCCGCAAAGGACATGGGAGAGGTGCCAGCCAGTCGGCCGCGCCGGGCGTCTATCCTGTCTGGTGAAATTCCGCCCTGCCGGGAAGAATACAGTGTATCCACCGCCAGTAATGTTGACAGTCCGTCACCTGAAGTTATCGAAGGCGGCCGGTCACTGCCGGCAGAACGTTTCAACACTTCCTTTAACAATCCTGTGTTGGTAACCGTCGAGGCGGCATGAGAATCAAGAAAGTCACCCCGGCCGAAGCTGATGTGAATGCGGCGGCCGTCTTCAACAGTCAATCCTACGATCCGTGAGAGGTGATCCATCGCTTTGATCGGACGCATGGGAAGTGGTGACCGCCGTGCCTGCGCAGAAAACACCAGCATCAAAGCTGCTGTCAGACCGATAACCATCAAACCGATGAGGCTGTCAAAGGCGACCATTGGTCTCCTTCCCGTTTGACGACCCGGTTTGGGAACCGTCAATTCGTTCAGCCAACTTTCGAAGCGAATCCGGCAGTCTGTTTGAAGGGAACAACCAGCTGCCCAGATATATAATTTGCGAGAGGAATATTCCGAAGGGAGAAAGTTCATCCAACAAAGCGCCGGAAAAAACGGTATTGTCTGGATCAGTCGTGGCTGCGATCGATTCCGTGGAGGCTGATCGGGTTGGATTCATATGAGAAAAGTATAGCATAGACTACTTCTCCCCTTCCGGTTGATGTACTTCCATCCACATCGGCCAACCGTTGTAGGCTTCCAAAAATGCGTTGTACTGGTCAACCATTTCAAGAGGGCTTTTCCAGAAAGTTGATATCTGAGAGGCGTACATTAGATTAGCCTTAGCCCATTCCGTCGCGTTGAAGTCCGGAATATTAAAAGAAAGACGTGTCATTCCGGTGAAGGACTGCACAGGAAGACTCAGTGCGTATGGCAGATCGGCATAAAACAACGGTTTCTGTGACATCTCCGCCGCGCGCCGGGTGATCTGGTGGTCAATATGGTGACCCAGACCCAGCGGACACACACAAACAGTTTTACCGGAGCTAATCCG
>CAYQTY010000322.1:0-3986 GCA_964420535.1 uncultured Leptolinea sp.
TTTTTACGCGGCTTTCATATCTGATTTACTGAAGCCTCTTTAACTTTCGGATACAGTTATCTGGAAGAAGTATTTTCTATCCGGATATAACTACAATGGTAATTGACCAACAAACAGACACCGTGATTGACCATTCAGAACTATTACGTTTGCGAGAATTGGGAAAAAATTACCTGCAGCGCAATTTGATCGTGCAGGCTCTGCAAACGTATTTAACATTATTGGAAAAGTATCCGGAAGATGCGTCCACCCTGGTTATTATGGGCGATTCTTACCTGATGGCTGGCGACGCGAATGCGGCAAAACAGATATATCAAATGGCAGCAAATCTTCAGCCTGACCGCACTGATTTGCGCCAGCGATTACTGCTGGCTGAGAAAACCGCGGTACCTGAAACAAGCATCGCTGGTGGATTTCCGCCCCTACACCCGCAGGCGGTCACGCGGCTGGCTGAACGTTTATCGGGGCATTCAGCGTCTATTGACGATGATCAGATCCGCAAGGCAGCTGAATTGTTAGAGAATACAGTCCACAGCGATTCCCCGGCCGCATCGGTTTCAGAACACCTTGATGAGATAGATGCACTTTTACCGGCGATTTTGGAATTGAATATCCGACAAGCAAGAATTCAAGGCAAATCTGAACTGGCGGCCAATCTGGTGGAGATTCAACAAAACCTGATCAAAGATAAAGCATCGGAAGGTTCTGGCGCAACCCTACAACAAACAGGAGATGCTTTACTTCCTTCTGGAAAGTTGACGAAGAAAATCATACTGATCGGGGATCCATCTTCCATTTCACCGCTGCGCCAATCGATCATCCGCGAAGCGCTGATGCATTGCGGTGCGGAGGTCAATTTCCGCTGGGAAGATATTCCCCTCCCCTGGGAAGGTTTTGATATGGTTGTGGCTCATAACCCGCATACCAATCCTTTATTAATGAAAGCTCTAGCCGGTTGGGCAGGGGCGGGAAATCCGGTACTTGTGGATATGGATACGGATTTCCGGATCGTTCAACCCGTGGATGCAAACACTGGATCAGTGGGTGGCGAATCGGCGCAGATTAAGCGAAGTTTTTTGGCCGCACTTCAACTGGCAGATATAGTCACTTTTCCGTCAACAGCGTTGGCATTGGCTTTTTCCCATGAGGGTTATCAGGCTTATGCTCTGCCGGATGGCTGGTCAAGCAAGAATACACTCTGGTCAAAACAGGCACCTCCATCCGCCAGGTTGAACCTGGGACTATTCGTCGAACCGGGGCAGGTGGAGGATATCGCGCCCATTCGCCGGGTCGTCATCCGGCTTCTACGTGAATTTCCGCAAATCCGGTTGGTTGTCAGCGGCGATCCGGAAGTGTATTCCTTATTTAACACAATTGCAGATACCCGACGGGTTTACCTTCCCCCGACAGAACCGGATGATTATCCTTATACGCTGGCTCAAGCCGATATTTTCCTCTTCCCCAGTGGCGAAGATGCCTCATCAAATCTGGCCGGGGACAGGAAATACATGGAAATTGGTGTTCGCAAAGCCGTATGGGTTAGTTCTCCCAATTCTGCGGTGGAGGAATGGAATTCCGGTGGTTTGATCGCCCGATCCATGGATGACTGGTACACCCATTTAAAAACAATCATTATTGACGCGGATCTGCGTCAAAAACTGGCCCAGGAAGGCTATAACCACGCGTTAACGCGCGAAGCGAAGAATATGGCCCCTCTATGGGAATCTCTTATCCAGAAAACATTGAGTTCACGAATTCCCAAACCATTTTTGAGGGAGGGTAAATGAATTTCGTTTTTGTTTGCCCTGAGGCAGAAGATTTGAAATGCAGTGTCGAAAAACGCTGCGCCGCTCCCGCCAGAGCGATCAACCAGACTGGCCGGTACAATGCCGATCTCATCGGTTGGCGTGATTTTTCCTTGAATTCGCCGCAAGTAGTTGACCTGCTTGAAAACAGTGACTACATCATTATTCACCGCGGGCTCTGGTCACCATTACTGACACGAATTCAACACTGGAAAGCCCGTGATAAGACGATCATTGCAGATTTTGTGGACGCCTATCAATTGATGAGTGATGAAGAATTGACGGATGTTCACGATCTCGAAGTCAACGGCGGGCTTCAGGCGGGTGACCAGTCTGATAAAAATGCCCCATATTTAACCCAGCTAAAATGGGTGCTGCAATCGATGCATGGTGCCACAACACCCTCGCAGCGCTTGTGCGATGATTGGAATCCGTATACCCGTACATTGGTGCTCCCTGATTTTCTCGACCTGGACCGGTTGAATCTCATTATCCCCCAGGAGCACGAGGGTGTTACCCTGGGATGGCGTGGGACTGTCCGCCAGTTGAATTCCATGAAAAAAAGCGGTATTTTAATGGCGTTGGAAGCGTTATTCCAAATGCGGACAAACGCGAAGATATTGCTTTCTGTGGATCATCCTGAAGCGATCGGTTCACTGAATCTGCCAGCCCGGCAGATGGAAATTCTCAGTTGGAATGACCAGGGAGGCTGGTACCGCCAGCTTGGACGGATTGATATCGGACTTTCTCCGATGGTTGGAGATATGGAACAACGCAGTGGAAGTTGTTCTATTCTGGAGTATATGGCATTAAAGATCCCGTGGATAGCCAGTCAGGGGCCCGCCGTGTATGACTATCAGAGCTATGGTTGGATTGTTGAGAATACACCGGAAAGCTGGCTTAAAGCCGCTGTGGAAACAGTGGATTACCTGAATGATTATCGGGCGGAAGCTGCGGTGGCTCCGTATTTATATGCCATTAGCAAGAGCCTGGAAGAAAATGTTCAGACTATTGTGGATACTTATGTGCGCCTGGGAAGCCTTTATTCCACCCGCCCATTAAACCATACCGCACCGAAACCATCCGGACGTTTGATCTTGAAGGAAGACCAGGGGCGTGAATAATGACAAAAGACAAACCGGAAGAGGTAATGCGTCAGGTCCAAACTTTACTTGCGGAAGAAAACTGGCAATTGGCGTTGGATGCTTTGAATAAATTGGACAAGAAATCAGCCAACACTCCTGCCGTTTTAACCGCCAAAGGTAACTGCCACATCCATATTGAGCATCCTGAAGAGGCCATCCCTTACTTCATAAAGGTGACAGAATTACAGCCTGGATCAGTGGAGGCATGGAACAATCTGGGTGTGGCATATATGTTTGCGCTAGATTATCCCAATGCTGAAAAAACCTATCTTGAGGCGCTCCAATTTCAACCGGATAATCTGGCAACATTGAAAAACCTGGCTTTCCTGTATTATCAACAGGAGGATCGTCTTGGCGAAGCGGCCACATTGTTGGCCAGTGTTATTCGAAGAGAACCCTCCGATTGCGAGGCTTTATATTTAATGGGGATGTGTTATCACCTGGGCGGGCAATCTGACTCGGCAAGAGTGTGTTTTGAACGAATGCTGACGTATCAACCTGATTCGCAACTCGCAAAAGACGCGCTGAACGCCTTACTGGCGGAATAGAATTTGTGCTGGTGGTATATAATCATAGTATTCAACAACAGGTAAAGTGATCATGTCGCCAATTCCCCGAATGCAATCAACAATGCCGGCAAAAAACGGATCCGGTAACGGAGAAAAAAGTAATGCGTATGAACCCAAAATGGTTCATGTGCCGGCCGGCCCTTTCTGGATGGGGAGCTCAGAAGACCATGTGATCATGCTGGTTCAAAATGAAGATTGGGCGCATGAATGGTACGAAGACGGGCTTTTCAGAATTGAACAGCCCTGTACTCAAGTAATGAGCCATGAATTTGAGATCGGTCAAACACCTGTAACCAATTTCGAATATTTCCAATTTGTCTGGAAGACCGGATACCGGGTTCCAAAAGGTTGGCAGGGTTTTAAATATGCCGAGGGCATGGAATTCCTGCCGGTTGTTAATGTAAGCAAAAAGGACGCAGAGAATTATTGTGCCTGGTTGAACGAGATGACCGGCAAGAAATTCCGGC
>CAYQTY010000323.1:0-3937 GCA_964420535.1 uncultured Leptolinea sp.
AGGTCTACCGGGTATGAACCAAATGGATGTGAAGCCTTCCCGGTAAGCCGTGGTGCGTTGCCCGCGATTGAGCGATGGAAAAAATCATACGTATGGAAATGTCACAGATCGAGCGGTCAACTGCACCCTACATCGGCGAAGCCTGTGGTGAACGCGCAATCAGGCAACATGTCCATTTGCGGATTTCCATACGTACATCAAAGAGCGTTCACCGCATCAAAGCCGAACCATCCCATAACCAGCGCGGAAAAGTCACCTTCCCCCTCAGGGGGAAGGCCGGGATGAGGGTAAGGTCTACCGGGTATGAACCAAATGGATGTGAAGCCTTCCCGGTAAGCCGTGGTGGGTTGACTCTGGAAGTAAACATCCAGCGCAGGCCGCATTCAATCAAATGTGGAATACATTCGCATGGTAATGTCAACAATATAGCGGTCAACCCACCCTACAATTAAAACGTTATACCTGCCGTTCTCTTTTCCCCCGCTACCCCGTAGAATTACGTTGAAATGCGTGAGATCCCTCTTTTCCCCATTAATGCCGTCCTCTTTCCGGGCATGCCGCTGCACCTCTACATCTTCGAAGAACGCTACAGGCGTATGATCCGGCAAGCTCTGGACCGCGATTCCCTGGTGGGCATTGTGCTCATCAAACAGGGCGTTGAAGCCCTGGGGCCCCTTCCCCTACCCCACGCCGTGGGTACGCTGGGACGCATCGCGGAATACAACATTCATGATGACGGCACCATGCATATCACCGTCCTCGGGCTGGAACGATTCCAGATCATCGAACTGTACACCGACAAAGAACCCTACCTTACCGGGCTGGTGGAAAGCAACCCGCTGGAATTCCCGAACCTGTTGAATGTTCACCGCCAATCCCGTAACCTGGCGGTTGATCTGCGGCTCTACCTTAACGGCCTCAGCCGCAGCAATATCGAACACGTTGACTTTACCCATTTCTCCCCGCCGGATGACCCGTTGAGCCTCATCTATCTGGCGGCCGCCCTGTTGCAGATCCCACCGCACGAGAAACAACCCATTCTCGAGGCATCCTCGGTCAATGACATGATGCTCACGGTGGGGCGTCTGTACCGGCGCGAAAACGGGCTGATGCCCATGATCAATTCCACCGAAGACCAGTCGGCGCGGCGCATGGCCTGGTTAAATTAATTCAGGTTGTGTCAAGTTCAGGGTATGTCGGCCGTAAATTTTGACGCATCAATTCGCATATAGCGTTCTTCCGGAATGTTCATCGGGCGCGGTTCGAATCCCTGCAAATAGGGCTTCACCAGCACATACGCCTTCGAGTGGGTCAGAAATACAGCCGGGGCGTCATTCACAATGATTTTCTCCGCCCTGCTATACATCTCCAAGCGTTTGACCGGATCAGGCTCCACGCGGGCATCCTCCAGCAGCCGGTCCAGTTCGGGATTGGAGTAGTTGGACCGGTTCATATCATTGCCTGAATGGAACAACACATCGGCAAAGTTCTCGGGGTCGGGGTAATCAGCGCACCAGCCTTCAGAGATCAGTTGACCGTGCCTGTCGGATTCGAGCACGTCCTGGTAATAATCCGGGTCAATATTCTGGATGGTGACGGTGATGCCCAGGTTCTCCTCCCACATCTGCGCGAGGGCGGATATTCCTTCGGGCACGGAATTGCCGTACGATGAGGTCGATATGGTCACCGGGAGCATATCACCCCCGCCGTATCTGGATTCTTTTAATAATGCCCTGGCTTTCTCCGGGTCAAATTCCAATCCTTTGAATTCCCGGTCATACCCCGGCAGGGCCGGCGGGTAGAGGCCGGCGGCGGGCAGTACGCCGTTCCGCCCGATAAGCCGGGCATATTTCTCCTTATCCACCGCCATGGCAAATGCCTGCCGCACCTTCACATCGTCAAACGGCGGCAGGGATGTATCCATGGTGAAATATCCGGTACATAACCTGACAGTGGTTTTCAACTGGCTGCTTAATGGTTCTGAGGGGTCGGTGAAGCGGGTGAGGTTTCTGCCGCCCACATACGCGTAATCAATGCGTCCGTTTTCGTACAATTGCAGGCTGGTTCCCTGATACAACAGGTGAAGAATGGATTTGATCTGCGGCTTTTCGCCATAGAACGCTTCAAAACGCTCATATTGACGGTACCCGCGCGCCACCTGTCGTGTGAGCCGGAAGGGCCCGGTGCCGTTGGGCGTCAGCCACCATTGGCCGCCCCGTTCCACGTTCTCGCGGTCCACAATGAATGTGGTGGGATAGGTGAGCTTCAGCAGAAAATACGGCACCGGCTTTGTCAATGTCACCCGCAGGGTATGCGTGTCGACCACCATCAAACCGCGGATATGGTCTGCCGCGCCATCATGCATTTCTCTCACGCCATCCACGTCACCCAGGTAGATCATCACCGTATCTGACCCGGTGGCTTCAGCCGCGGCGCGTTCCCAGGAATACACCACATCATCCGCGGTGACCGGCCGGCCGTTGTGGAACACCGCACCCGGCTGCAAGTGGAAGGTATACACCCGGCCGTTATCCTCTACATCCCAACCGCGGGCAAGATCGGGGATCAGGTTCATGTCGCGGTCGTAGGTCACGAGGCCTGAGAATACGAGGTCAAAACCGCCGGAACTGCGGGCGGTGGCGGGGTCATTTTCCAGCGGGTTGTCGGTCTCGCCGCTATCTACCACCAGCAGTTCGTCACGGGAAAAACCATTGACTATGGGCGCGGTGACGGTCAACGATCGGGTGAATTCGTCCACATGGCTGCTGGAATCCGCAAAGAGTTCTTTGCCGCAATACAAAACCAGCGCGATACCAGAGGTAAATCCCCGCGCCGTCACCATCACCGCGCGGTATTCGCGGGCTTCCTGTGGGAATTGAAAATCGGTGACAGTCAACCAGGCCGGAGTTCCGTCAACCAGGGTAATGGCTTTATCTTCTACAAACGTCAGATCCACCAGATCCTTAAGGTCGGTGCTCCGCAGGGAGCGGGCCATTTCGCTCAGGCTGTTACCCTCCGCTTTCGCGATGGACTTCAGGTAACCGGATACCCGCCCGTCCATGGTGAACGCGAAGAAGAAACTGGATGATGCCTCTGAAGTATCAATAGTCACATACGGCGGGATCTTTATGCTGACGCCTGCCAGTTCATTGGTATATACATCCGCCCGCGGCGCTGCGGTTTTATAGACGGTGGCTGTTGGGAACGGCGGGTATTCTGCCGGCCCGGCCGCGTTCACAGCCGTGTTCCCCGCCGCGGATGCCGCCAGAATAAACAGGATCAGGGCAGAAATCCAGGTCGACTTCTTCTTCCTGAAAAGGATCAAGCCCACAATGATAAAGCCCAGCAATACCAACCCGATGGCGCACAGCAGCGCCATTCCCGCCAGCCCGGCGGAAGGTTTTACCGGTATCTGCGCCGCGATGGGTGTGATGGCGGCCCTGGTCAACCACACCGATATAGTGGGGGTGAGTGTGGCCGTGGGGACCGCAGATACCGGCACGGGTGTTACAGCAGAGATGGGCCGCATGGTGGGGATTTCTGTGGGCAGCGGCGTAGGGATCGCGTCAATTTGCCGCGGTGACAATCCATTTAACCGGCGCCACTCGCTTTCGAAACCAGCGAGGTCAAAACCATAGACGTCCCGGAGGGCATCGTCCACCGTAGTTCCGGTAGAGAGGGTTTTCAGCAGCCGGTTGATCTTTTCCTGCCCGTATGTTTTGATCAGATAATGCACCATGTAGTACGACTGGCTGTAGGAAATATCCGCTTTATCCGGATCTTCAGAGAAACCGGCGGAAAGGATATTAAAGGAAAGGAGTGAATCATTCTCTATCGCGTTCGCGAACGCGCCGCGGGTATTTGCGTCAGGTTCGCCCTCGCCCAGTACGGCCAGTCCTTCTTCCAGCCAGGTGGGTGTGTTCGACAGGCAGGTGAA
>CAYQTY010000324.1:0-3933 GCA_964420535.1 uncultured Leptolinea sp.
TAAAGTTTTTACCACCGGTGCCGATAATAAGAGCAGCCGAATAAGCAATACCGGAGGTAAAGGTAACTATGAAAATCGAAAACAATTCTGCAACCAGTATTACATCACAAAAAACTGAGAGCCTAAACTCAGTTGAGCGTGCGCAACTGCAGAAAACCACGTCCGCTCCGGCTGCCCGGACTACCGAGAAGGACCATGCTATTCTTTCGGATCAGGCACAATTGCTTTCCAAGGCGTTGAAATCGATGGAAGGTACTCCGGAAGCCCGCATGGACAAAGTGGAAGCGCTTCGAAGTCAGATTCTGGAAGGTCAATACCAGATCAACTACGAAGAGCTGGCCAAAAAGATGAGCGGCCTGCCGGGATTGAAGTAAACCCTGCCGGTTTACGGCAAGGATTTGATTCGCACCGGACGGCCTGAGTGGAGGAACCATGGTAGTTCAGGCACCCAGAGAAACACCACAAGAGATCATGAGCGCGATTGAAGCGATCATGGTTAACGAATTTCGCGTTTGCCAGTCATTGTTGACTGTTCTGCAGCAGGAACGTCAGGCACTGGTTCAAAAAGATGTGGAAACGCTTTCCAATCTTGTTGACCAGAAAGAAAGTCTACTGGATGAACTGGGCAGTGACGAAGAATCACGCCGGTCCATGCTGGAAAAACTGGCCCAGAATTACGGGCTTCAGAAAGAAGTACTCGGGCTAACCGATCTGTTACGCCGTCTACAGTTGACGGCTTCAGAACGGGTTTATCGTTTGCAGGAAGGAATTGTGGCTTTACAGGGAAAAATCCGTGAATTGAACCGGGCCAACCAGGCTCTGGCTGAGATGAACCTTGAGCGGATTACCGCGTTGCAGGATTATCTGGTAAGCCTTCATTCTTCTCCCAGTTACTATAAACCCCCGGCTGGCGTTCAGAACACCGGCATGCCTCCGGCGAGTTACGGTATGGATCAGAGAGGCTAGGGAGGAACCATGTCAGGATTTTCTGGAATTAATGTAGCTTTGCAAACCCTGCTGGCTCAGCAGGCGGCGTTGGAGATTACACAAAATAATGTAGCCAATGCCAACACAGATGGATATCACCGTCAACAGGCGGTTTTAAAAGCCGGTTATCCCACCCGGAGTATGGCATTCACAAACACAACAGGTGTTCAGAATATTGGAACCGGTGTGTATGTAAGCGGCATAAAACGCTATGAATCCAATTTAATTGATACACAATTCCGCCGGCAATTGGCGGATAATTCAAAATATTCCACATTGACACAGTTGCTCAATGAAGTGGAAATCAATCTGGCAGACACATCCACGGATGGAATTGCCAGTCGCATTGACGCTTTCTTTGCCGGTTGGCAAACCGTAGCCACAGACCCTGACCTGGCAGCCAATCGGGCTGACCTTCTGGAGACCGCGCAATCACTGGTAAACGCGTTCCATAACCGCATGTCCAGTTTGATTACAATTCAAACCGATCAAAATACCATCCTGAAGCAACGTGTGGATGATATCAATTCCATCGCGAAACAACTGGGTGAATTGAATTCTGAAATCGGCCGGTCGCAAACGGAAACCACGCAGCCCAACGTTCTGTTGGATGAGCGGGACCGGTTATTAGATCAACTCGCGACCCTGGTGGGTGTGACGGTTCATGTGCAGGATAATAACGAGGTACTCGTATCCATTGGCGGCCACGCGCTGGTCAGCGGAAGCCGGTCATTTTCACTCGAAGCTACCCCGGTCGCGTCCAACAACAATCTGGTAAAAATCAACTGGGCGGATGATGGCGAAAAAACCGCATTGACGAACCTGACGGGTGAAGTTGGCGGCATTTTATACGCGCGCGATACTGTGATTGAGGATCAGTTATCAAAACTGAATGATGCCGCCACATCTATCATGAACCGGGTTAACGCGCTGCACCGGTCTGGATTTGACCTCGATGGAAACGCGGGAATCAATTTCTTCACATCACTTTCTTCTGTGGTGAATTTTTCTGGTAATCTGGATATTTACGCGGGTATTGGCGATACATACAATGTAACTTTGGATGTTCAGGATACCAGCGGTGTTTCATATCCGGTTGATTTGACCCTGACAAAAACCGCCACCCGGGAGTGGACGTTCTCCACGGTTACCGCTGGCGAGTCTATTGTGGGTAACAACGACCTGACCGCCATTCCAAATGGAACGATTTCATTTGATGCTTCCGGTAATGTGACATCCACAACAGGGCGCATCCTATTTGGTGGGAACGCCACTTCCATTGACACCAGCGCACTCCGCCAGTCGGCTGTCTCCGGAAATGACGTGGGTGTTAGCTACCTGAACCAGGCTTTAAGCATCCAGGTCAACCCGGCTCTAACCAGTTACCGTCAGATCGCCGCGGCAACCGTCACAGGCGCTCCAGGTGATGGCAATAACGCACTGGCTATAGCCAACAGCATTGATACAATTACATCAGGGCCCGTTGCCGCGCTGGCCGGTTACCAGGACCCGGTAGCTGCCGCGGGGGAACGGTCAATCCGCTCATGGAATACTCTGCGTACAACTGATCTGGCATTGGCCCAACGCGCAGCGGAAACCGGATTAACAGATACCGCCAGCATTATGTCTGCCATGAGTGACCAGCGGGAATCGGTCATAGGTGTAAATCTGGATGAGGAAGCCACAAACATGGTTAAATACCAACGGGCGTACCAGGCGGCTGCCCGGTTGATGAATACATTTGACGAAATGTTGGAACTGATCGTTACCAATCTTGGTCTGGTTGGCCGGTAACTCCGGAGGTGGATTATGCGTATAACAAATAGAATGATCGTAGATAACACAGTAAATAATCTGACCGGAGCTATGGACAGGTTGTACGAATTGCAAAAACAGAGCGCGACCCACAAGAAGTACCTTAAAGCATCTGACAACCCCAGCAACGCAGCCAGCGTTTTTACCTTGAAATCCGCGTTAAAAACATCCACGGTATATGAAGAGACGGCACAAAGCACCAATGACTGGATGAGTGCCACAGATTTCACCCTTCAACAGGCAAGTGACAAAGTACAAACCGCTATTTCCGGCGCTCTGCGCGGCCTTTCAGATTCATCCGGGGCTGAAACCCGTGTGACAATTGCCGAGGAAATCGAGGGGATTTTGAAAGAAGTCATCGATATTGCCAATACCAAACACCTCGACCGGTATATCTTTGCCGGTTTCACCACCGATACCCAGCCTTTTACCACTACGCTGGCTAATCCGGCAGACCCGAACAGCCGGATCACAGCCGTTCAATACAAAGATGGCACCCCGGCAACGCAGACATTTCAGGCCATTCGCCGTGACATTGGCCCTGGTGAGACTATTACGGTCAATATTGACGGTTACACGACGTTTCAGGCATTGATCGATTCGTTGATCTCTGTGCGTGATAGTCTTATGGCTAATGATCTCGTCACATTGCGTACTGCCACGGATAACCTGAACACTGCCTTTGACCAGGTAACCCTGGCCACCACAATCAACGGGTCCCGTATTCGTGATATAGACGGTGCACAGGAGCGTATTTCAGAGAGCAATGTTCAATTGAAAGCCTTGCTTTCATCCAAAGAAGATGCCAACATGGCGGAAGTCACCGCTGAACTGGCCAATCAGGAAAATATTTACCAGACTGTGGTGACAATTAGCTCGCGCACACAATCTATGGTGAATTTGTTCGAGTCATTGGGTTAAGCGTATAATTTAGTATTCCTACATACCTTGAGACACGGCCTGAACCGTGTTCTGAAAGGCATCCCCAATGCTAGTTCTCACCAGAAAACTGGAAGAAAGTATCGTGATCGGCAAGGATATTACGATCACCATACTATCTATCGACAAAGAAAAAGTCAAAATTGGAATTGACGCACCCAGGGAAATCCCTGTGGTACGCAAAGAGCTGTT
>CAYQTY010000325.1:0-3911 GCA_964420535.1 uncultured Leptolinea sp.
AGACCCGGTCCACCCAGATGGATGAACCCAACGCCGGCTCACTGGTCAACCCCCTGCCGGGGGATGATGACGTGAACAGGAACAGGTCGGCGCCATCCAGCCAGAGCAAATGCGGGGGGGAGGAGTGCCAGAAATCTTCGCAGATCAACACGCCGGCCCGTCCGAACCGGGTATCAAACGCACGGATCTGGTCACCCCAGGCGAAGAAGCGGCCTTCATCAAACCGCCCGTAGGTGGGCAGGTAGACCTTGCGGTGCACATGCACCGTCTCACCGCGGCTCAGGTAAGCAGCCGAGATGAAGAACCGGCTGCGGATATCTTCTTCCGCGAAACCCACCAGGATGTCAATGTCTTTGGAAGCTTCCAACAGGGGTTTGAAAACAGGATC
Source organism: uncultured Leptolinea sp. (assembly GCA_964420535.1). Taxonomy (GTDB): domain Bacteria; phylum Chloroflexota; class Anaerolineae; order Anaerolineales; family Anaerolineaceae; genus Leptolinea. Next base: position 389 of record CAYQTY010000325.1, read on the forward strand.
ATCCGTCGTGGGCCGATGGGCCACGGTAGGCACCAAATCTTGCAGGGCATAGCCTGTCAATGAAAGTTCCGGGAAGATGACCAGGTCGGCGCCATCACTTTTTGCCTGCTTGATCATGGACAGATGTTTTTCCAGGTTTTGCGATACGCCGCCTAAAACGGCTGTGGTCTGGGCGAGGGCGAGATTCATTTTCATATGCATGTATTGTATTCCAACTTACCGGAGGTGAATATCAAAACAAGAAAATTTATCAAGAGTTGGATAAAATTTAATAGTAGAATAATATATGCATGTTTTTGAATATTATTTAAGGATCGGATGAATATGCCTGTCATTCGTACACATCAGTCCACGTACTCAGAAACCAGCAGCTCATTAACCTCCTCCGATCATTGGGATCATTTTCTCGCGCGAATAGGGTATAAGCGGCCGTGGCACCGGGTAAAACCCGGCCTGTACCGGCTGGGAAAACCGGGTCCGGAAGCTCCGGTTTTCGTCACCAGTAATTACACGCTCAGTTTTGACGCCCTGCGTTCCAACCTCACCGGGATGGATGCGTTCATCCTGGTGCTGGATACCTTCGGCGTGAACGTATGGTGCGCCGCCGGTAAAGGAACCTTCGGCACCAAAGAACTGGTCCACCGGATCCAGGATACGAAGCTTGGCGAAACGGTCTCACACCGAGTGTTGATCCTTCCCCAGTTGGGGGCGCCCGGAGTGGCCGCGCATGAGGTCAAGAAAGCCACCGGGTTCCGGGTGGAGTACGGACCTGTGCGGGCGGAGGACATCCCCGCCTACCTAAAAACCCGCACGGCTACCCCGGATATGCGCCGGGTGACGTTCCCGATCCGCGACCGGGCTGTATTAATCCCGGTGGATTTCGTCGGAACTTTCCGGTATATGATGGGCGCAGGCCTTGCAGGCTGGCTGCTGGGTGGATGGTGGTTTGCTTTTGCCGCCGTGGTTTCCATTCTCGCCGGAACAGTACTCTTTCCGCTTCTGCTTCCCTGGCTGCCATTCCGAGAATTCAGTCTCAAGGGTTTTGTACTTGGGCTGCTGGTCATGCTGCCATTCGCCATATGGAATATCCAATCGGGCAGCGGATCACCGGTGCATCTTACTCTAAATCTGGCCGCCCTTCTGCTCATCTTTCCCGCGGTGACGGCATTCGTCTCGCTCAATTTCACCGGGGCTACGCCCTTCACATCAAAATCCGGTGTACGGTTTGAAATGAACCGTTTCATCCCCCTGATGGTCTGGCTTTCCGGTATCGGTCTGATGGCCGCGATCGCCAATCGGGTAATTCAACTCGCGGGAGTTGCCTGATGGATACTCTGACCTACCTTGACGTAAATACCCTAATCTATGACCCCGATGCCTGTATCAATTGCGGCATGTGCAGCATCGTTTGCCCTCACGGCGCGTTTGAAACCGGCAAATCCGCTGCCATCCTGGCATATAAAGAGCGCTGTATGGAATGCGGGGCGTGTATGGTCAACTGCCCGGCTCACGCCATTTATGTAGACAGCGGCGTGGGCTGTGCCACGGCCATGATCAACGCGGCCTTACGCGGACAAAAAGAAGCCACATGCGGATGCGATTCCGGAGGCGGCAGTTCATCCTGCTGCGGGTAAATCCGGAATATTTTCTTGAAATAATTACCAGTCAATCCCGCGAGGCACTCAACTTGCATCTCTAACCGTATAATCAATCGTACGGTCGACCATGAAACCCGGATTCAAACTACTCTTATTTTTACTGGTCTGTTTCAGTGCGCTGCTATCCGCGGCGCCGGTATCCGCCCGCCCCGCAGCTGACCAGTACCTGCTGCGAGGCGGTGACTGGCTCGCCGGAAAAGGGGTGGACGTCATCTTCCCGGATCTCGGCCCAAAGGGCGGTGAAGGGTTCATTGAAACCACCCCGTTCTGCGGGTACGCCTATTGTTACCAGTGCATCGAGCTAACTGTGCGCCTGTATGCGGAAAAACTGGGGTACCTCTCGAATAACGGCCGTTGGCCGGAGATTGTCAACATCCCCAATGACATGATCGACGTTATCAATCTGGCGCACGAAATGCAGGCACAGATCAAAGACGGCTCATTATCGGTGGATGACCCTGAAGCGGCCAAGTATTTGCCGTTTGTCGACCTGACATATTTCCCCAATGGCGGTACCGTGCCCCCGCGGCCGGGTGACCTGATCATCTATACTTACCGCCAGCCGGGTGACCATATCATGGTGGTCAACCGCGTGGGCGGAAACAAAGTTCAGATCGTGCAGCAGAATATCTGGACACAAACCCGGCCGGCCTCCCCGATCCCTGAACGCCTGCTTGAAATGCAGGTGGAATCCGGCCATTATTCCATTAACAACGCGGAAGGCTGGATCCACTCACCCCGCATGAAGGCGCTGATCAACCCGGCATCCAGTCAGAGTTTTGCCGGCCCGGGCAACGGCAGTTGGCGATGGGATGAGGAAGCCCTTTCCATTACATTGGACCGTTCCATTGTTACCGCTATGGCCACGCAAAACGGGGCGTCATTTGCCGATCAACTCGCGGACCGCTTGAACAGCGATGGCGCGTTCCAGACCACAAGTGAAGGCTACGCGCGCTGCGCGCTTCAAAATACAGCCGCCACACTGGCCAGTGATATCCGGTTCATATCAAGTTTTGGTTTGAAAGGTCTGGATATCCGGATACAATTCACCGGTGACACACTGCGCCTGCGCCCGAAGGGCGGCAAATTTGACGGCCAGTGGATCACCATCTCCGGCGCCCGATGCGGGTGGGAAGGGAACCCCCTTTAAATATGAGAATTGAGATCGGCCTCGAAAATAGCTACGAGAACAAATCCATCGCCTGGGCGTTGGATTACCCGGGGTGTTTCGCCTACGGGTCTGAAGGCGCGTCAGCCATAATGGCGTTCCCGCGCGCGTTCATCGGGTATAAGGAACGCGTTGCCGCCCTGGCGGAAGAAAACTGGATCGATTTTGAAGATATTGATGTTCACATGGCCGAGTCATTTGACTGCCACCCTGTGGACGCGGAACAATTCCCTGCGGCAGCCGGGCGGAACGTGACGGCTTTCTTCAAAGTGGACTGGAATCCCCTGACCGTCGAAGAGATCGACCGCGGTCTTGAGGTGATGTCGTGGTCACGCAGAGACCTGATCGGCCTGACCCGCGATCTACCCGCCGAACGATTGGATAAAGAAATGCCGGGGGAAAAGTGGAGCATCCGCGGCATTCTGGATCATGTGGCCACCACCGAGTTATGGCTACTGGACAGGTTGAATATTCTGGCGGCTGACTCAACCACCCTGCCGGAAGATGTCTTCCGCTGAGTCCTGTGTCGTCTTCCCCTCGGGCAACAGGACTGTAACCAGGAACCATCGCGGCACCGCGCCGCAGCAGGCGATGTCGTTGGCGCTGACGTTTACGGCGTACCAGCCGATTTCGTCCGTGGCGTACGTGACCGGATCGGTCTTGGCCACCAGGTACCGGTCTCCCAGGTCGAGAACCG
>CAYQTY010000326.1:0-3892 GCA_964420535.1 uncultured Leptolinea sp.
TAGGTTCAGAGAGTTTGTATACGCGTGATTCCCACGGCAGCAGGTCACCCGCGCTCAAGCCTTCGGTGTAATACAGGCTGACCACGCGCTCGAACATCGGCGCGGCGACTTCAGAGCCTTCACCGGCGAACTCCACGATCACAGCCACAGCGATATCCGGTTTGCCGCTGCTGGGCATGTCGGTGTATCCACCGAACCAGCTGTGCGGTACACCTTCAGATGTGCTGGCGGTGCCGGTCTTGCCGTACAGGTTATATTGCTGCCCCATGGATGACAGCACACTGCGGGCGGTGCCCAGCGGTTTTTTACTGTAGATTACACCATGCATGGCTTCCTGGATGATCTTCAGGTTTTCCGGTGATACCGGAAGGGTGCCATTCTTTTCCGCAGAGAATGTGTACGTGGGGGTACCGTCGGGACCGGTGATCTGTTCGATCAGCGTGGGTTTTAACAGCGTGCCGCCGTTGCCCACAGCCGCGATGAAGCGCGCCACCTGCAACGGGGTGACCAGCGTGGTTCCCTGGCCGATGGCGAACTGGGCCGCGTCATTTTCATTTTGCGGGTCGGGGATATTGCCTTCATCTTCCGCGATCTGTTCGATGCCGGTGGCGCTTCCCAGTCCGAATGCGCGGGCCATATCGGATACACCTTTGTTGAAACCGCGGTTGAACAGGTCAACCCCGATGTGATAGAACCACGGGTTGCACGAGCGGATCAGTCCGCCGGAGAGGTTAAGTTCACCGCTGGGCGGGTAGCCTTTTGCCTTGGTCCAGTCGTCCAGCACCAGGCCGGGGATACCGCGGTAATCATTCTGGCAGTCGTACATGGAATCATTGGAAAAGACACCGGTTTCCAGGGCAGCGGCCATGGTGATGACTTTGAACACCGAGCCAAGCGGATAACTGCTTTGCGCCGCCCGATTCAACAACGGACGGTCTTCATTGCTGAGCAGGTTTTGCAGCAGCACACCGTTCTGGTTGTTCGGATTGGCCGCCATGAAGCGGTTCTGGTCATATCCCGGTGACGAGACCATGGCCAGAATGCGGCCGGTATCGCGTTCCATCACCACGACGGCGCCGGGGAAATTCTGGAAGGATTTTTCCAGGTTCACCTGCAACTGCGTATCCAGGGTGGTTGTGATATTTTGCGACGGCTGTGTTTCCACCTGAGCCAGGCGGGATATCGCCTGACCCTGCGGGTTATACAGGGTGAGTGACGCGCCGTGCGTTCCGGCGAGGTATTTTTCCTGAGACTTTTCCAGCCCGGCTACGCCGACCTGTTCGGATCCCTGATACCCCTGGCGTTTATACTCAGTCACCTGATCGGCGGGAATGGGTTGGATATACCCCACAACCTGCGGAGCTACTCCTTTGGAGTAATACACACCCCGTGACGTATAGGAATAGCGGGTGTCAAATTCCGAGGTGACGATCGCCGGGAAGGATTTGATCATGGCTGAATTGGCTTCCACGCTTTCGATAGTGGCTTCGCCGATGGGGACGTACCAGTCCGCGCCTGCACCCTGGTAGGCATTGTAGATCTCTTCCCAGGGTATGCCCGTCAGGGTGGAAATCAGGGTGTTCATGGCTTCTTCGGTATTGGCGTTGATCTGCCCGGGGACGACCCCCAGCGCGACAACTTTTGTAGGCGCGGCCAGAGGCTGACCGTATTTGTCAAAAATGCTGGCGCGTTCAGGAATGGTGTGATCGATCTTGAGCCGGTTGCCGCCGCCCATTTCAGGGAGGATCAGCCCGTCGTGCCACTGGATCTTCCAGGCGCCGTCTTCAAGCAGCATCTTGAAAGCCATATCGCGTGAGAATTCGCCGAACAGGTTGGCCTTGTAGGTTACCCGCGCGGTGGCGGTGGCTTCACCCGGTTTGGCGGTAGTGGGGCCGAGTACATAGTCAAGACCGATCATGGTGAGTGCGGCTTCAGAATCGGTGTAGAGCTTGGTGAAGTCATCCATGTTGACGGCAGCCTGGGCGGCTTTGCTGATCATGCCGTACATGGCGGCGTGATCCATATTCTTCCACGCATCGAGGAAGGCGCCGAGGGCGGCTGAGACGGCCGGCTGTTTTGTGGTCTCAATGATGGGAGTGGGCAGGCTGGATGTGGGGGTGGAGGATGGTGCGGCCGGGGTCGGTGTTGCGGCCGGCGCGGCGGGTAACGCCTGCGAACAGGCTGTGAGGACCAGAACAAGACTGACTAACGAGCGATTAATTTTCATAGTTAATAGACCTTACAGGTTGAAGATTCTAACACACCCCGCTTTTTGAATTTTGACAAGGCAATCAGATGCGCGTGAGCCAGGGAAGGGCGTATTCCAGTTCGGCGCTTGGGCCGGTGAGGGTGATGCGCCCGTTGAAGACGTGCGGCAGGAAGGAACACAGGAACGCAAGCAGGGCGTCATCTTCGAGGCTGCAAAAGTGACGGCTGCCGAAGATATGGATCTCCAGCCCGCCGACCGGCGTTTGACTGACCCATTTCTGGCTGGTGACTGGCACCGGGAAGAAACCGCACAGGTGCAGCGCGGCCTGCAGGAAGTACGCCTGGAAGGGATTGAAGATCTCTGGCGCGGGCACGCCCTGCAGGAAGGTGGTTTCGTAGGTACGCGAGAGCTTTTCGACCACGGCGGGGTAGTGCATCCACACGCCGGGACCGCCTCCGCCGGCAAAATCGGCGGCCGGGGCGGCAAAATCCAGCGGGTAGACGAGGATACGTCCGCGCAGTTTGCCCCAGCACAGGCGGATATCTTCGCGGTTGGGTTGCCATAGCCGGGGGACGAGATCCTGCCAGCCGTTCTCGCTGGCCTGCGGCCGCGGGAAACGCCCGCGCGTATCCACCAGGCCGCCGTCTTTGAGCCATTTTTCCATTTCCGCCAGCATTTCAGGGCGGATATCGGTATAACGGGCGGCGGCCACCGCGCCGTGGGCGGTGTAAAAGGCACCGGCTTGCAGGGCAGCCAGGCACAGCGCGCGCCAGAATAACGGGTGATTGCCGTCAATTTTGGCGGCCTGCTCGAGCGCGGTGAGCGCTTCTTCGGGGTGTTGTTGACGGGTGCAGGTTTCCGCCAGCATCACCCAGGCTTCGAGGTTCTGCGGTTCGTGACTGGTCCAGCGGCGGGCCAGGGAGGCGGCGCGGGTGAGGTCATTTTGCAGCCAGCAGACCATCACAGCCTGACGGGCTGCCGGGGCATCGTGTCCGCGCTTCAACAGGTCACCCAACCGTTACTCCTCGCGGCGGAAGCTGTCCGCCGGCAGCCAGGTATAGGCGTCCATATCGATCGTATCATCCGGGCGGAAGACGATTCCTTCCTCTTCCAGCAGCAGGCGCTGTTTGGCAGAGCCGTACCCGAAGCCGTGGGGGCTGATGCGCCCTTTGGCGTTGATCACCCGCTGCCAGGGGACGTCCATGCCGGGCTGAAGGGATGCCATGGCATAGCCCACCATGCGGGCCGAACACCCGCCGACGATCTTTGCCACCTGTCCGTAGGTGATCACGCGGCCTTCCGGCACCTGCCGGACCAGCCGGTAGATGGCCTCGTACAGCGGCCCGGTCATTTTGACAGCTCCGCGTGGCGGAAGCAGCACACCAGATGGTCATTGACCAGGCCGGCGGACTGCATAATGGCATAACAAATGGTGGGTCCCACAAATTTGAACCCGCGCTGCACCAGCGCCTTGCTCATGGCCTCCGCCTCGGGGGTGACGGCCGGGATCTCGGCGCCGGTGACGAAATGGTTCTGAATCGTCTTGCCGCCCACAAAGCTCCAGAAGAATTCATGGAAGCTGCCGAATTCCTTCTGCACGTCCAGAAAACAGCGGGCGTTGAGCACCGCAGATTCCACCTTGCGCCGGTTCCGGATGATGCCGGGGTCGAGCAGCAATTCCGC
>CAYQTY010000327.1:0-3884 GCA_964420535.1 uncultured Leptolinea sp.
ACGCGCCAGTAATATAGACCATCCGGAATATTCGAAGTGGGGGCAAAGGTAAGAATTCCGCTCCCCAGTTGTTCATTAATCACCGGCGCTGCAAATCCAACCGATCTATCCACTTGAATATGGTACTTTTCACCGGAAAACACACTGTTCCAGGTAAAACCAGGACGTGGATCACTGGTCAAAAAACCTGTTGCCGGAGAAACCGGCACAGGCGCCGCGGGGACTGCCGGAAGAAGCGTAAAACTCCTCACCGCCGACCAACTGCTCCAGTTCTGAGCAGAATCCCGGGCTCTAACGCGCCAGGAATACGCGACCATGGGTTTCAGATCAACTGCCAAGAATGAGGTGGCGGTTATCGGAGTCCCAGGGACTGTATCTCCGGGTGTGGAAAAGAATACCGGACCGGAAAATCCATTGTCATCGATCTGGAATTGATAGGCGTTGGCGCCGGCAACGGGACTCCAGGTAAAAGCCGGGATTGCCCGAAGCGAGGCGGAGTTATCTGCCGGTGATAACGGAACAGGGGCAGACGGGGCAATGTTGTCATAGATGAAATTCGCGGCCGGGCTGTAGTCGCCGGTTAAGCCTGACACATTTGTCACGGCAACACGCCAGTACCATTTTCCATTATGGGTTAACAGTCCATCCAACACCGGCGAGGTGCAGGTTTCATCCAATTCATCCAGCGTATGCATGTTTTCGCCGCTGAACGTAAGGTTATCGGAAATTTGAATAATGTAACCAACAGCTCCCGGGGAGCAATTCCAGGTTAATACAGGGGTTCCGGAATTTACAGACGAACCGGAAACAGGTGATATGAGTTTTGGTCCGGGAATTTTTGCCGCGTACATCTCAATTACCCGTAATTCGCTCCACGCACTCCAGTTGCCCGCAGAATCCCGGGCACGCGTATGCCAGTAGAATCTGCCAACAGGGATAGTTGGCGGTTTATGGTTGACAGTTGTCAACACCGGGGAGGTGTAGAGAGGGGAATATGTGGCTATGGTTGCATCGGTAGCTGTTCCATATTCAAATTGATAGCCGGTCGCGGTTAATGACACTTTCCAGCTAAATACGGGTGTTGTAAACAGGTATCCCGTCACCGGTGAGACAAGAACCGGCGCCAGTGGAACCTGCGTATCCATAATAAATGACCTCGCCGCACTCCATAAACCGGCTCCTCCGGTATGGTTTCTCCCCCGTACACGCCAGTACCAGATGCCATCCGGCAAAGGACCGTCAGGTGTTTTGTTTAATCCGGTTATCGGGGCGATCAAAATGGATCCCGCCGGGAAAGTGGCGGAATTGGATATCTGAATTTCGTACGTTTCGGCCGTGGCTGCCGCGTTCCATGAAAGAAATGGCAACGCGTTGACCGCCGTGCCGGCAGCCGGACTGACCTGCACCGGCGCGGATGGCAATGAGGATTGCAGAGAAATCGTCCGTGATTCACTCCAAGCGCCCGGATTGCCCAATGCGTCAAACGCACTCACGTGCCAGTAATACAGGGTTTCTTTTGGAATTTTGACCGGCTTGAATGAACTGACAGTCACAACAGATTGACCGTATACCGAACCGGTCGAATCATCCGTCAACGGAGAAATGGTTACACCGTTATCAGAGCTTGTACCAATTTCAAACAGGTAAGATCTTGAATCAGCGGAGCCTTTCCAGGTGAAAACCGGCACACTGAGAGGTGTGTTGTCGGTCAACGGTGAGAGTAAAACCGGGGCAGCCGGCCCGGTGGTATCCATGATGAATGACCTGACCACGCTCCAATTCCCGGCGCCCCGGGTGGAGTTGACAGCCCGCACGCGCCAATACCAGGTTCCATCGGATAGGGTGGCAGTAATGGTATGTGTAAAAGTTCCAGCTGTCTTGCGTGATTCTTCTTTCAATTCACCAGAAAATTGGGTGTTATTTGAAATCTGAACATCATAAAACACACCTCCCGGCACACTATTCCACGCCAGTATGGGGTTGGTTTTTACTAACGCACCGGCTGCCGGTGAAACTGGAACAGGAGATACGGGAATTACAGCCTGGATAACCAGAGTTCGAGCTTCACTCCAATTACCCCAATTTCCCAGCCCATCTTTTCCGCGAACATGCCAGTAACAGGGAATTTCCGCCTGTAATCCGGCAGGGAGGATACTTGTTTTTATCAGAGCGGGCAGCCCGTTGACGGACCCATCCGGTGACGTCAGAATCGGGCTGCTGAAATCCGCCGAATCATCCACCTCGAATTGATAGGCCACCGTTCCTGCGACCGGCTGCCAGGAAAACAAAGGAATTCCCACAGGAGACGCTTCATTCGCGGGCGAAGTCAGCACCGGTGCCGCGGGTCCCAGCGTATCCACCGTCGCGAGCGCATCAGCCGCCAGCTCTCTGGCTCGCTCCAGGTTCCCGGCGCAGGGTCGCCGTTAGTATTGGCTGCCCGCACCCGCCAAAAATACGATCCATCCGGCAGACTGGCATCATGAGTGTATGTAAGCCCGATTCCGGTTTCTTCTTTTAATATTGTTCCAAATTCAAAATCTGATGCAAGTTGAAAAGTGTATGAATCCGCGGTTGAGGCCATTTTCCAGGCAAATGTTGGTTGTGTTAAGTTAGAAATAGCGCCATTTGCCGGTTTAACAAGCACCGGCACTGATGGAACGGCCGGTATTAATGGACTGGTAAATAATAATCGGTTGGGGGAGCCGGAATCCAACCCGCTGATCACTCCCTTTGTGGAAGTGGAAATCAACCAGGCCGTCACATCAGCAGGGGAGGCGGATGGATGGGATTGCAGGAACAAAGCCGCGGCGCCGGCTGCGTGCGGCGCGGCCATTGACGTTCCATGCTGGTTTTCAACCCCTCCGCCCAATGCGGTGGATGTGATATCAGAACCGGGCGCGAAAAGATCCAGGCATGACCCCTGGTTGGAATTAGCGGCAACAGCATCGGTTAAATCCGTGGCGCCCACAGTGATAACACCCTGAATGCGCGAGGGTGAATACTGGCAGGCATTGCTGTTCTCGTTGCCTGCCGCCGCGATATACGTGATACCTGCCGCGATCGACCGGTTAATAGCCAGATCTTCCGCGTCACTGGCTCCGCTGACATAGCTCAAATTAACCACCGCGGGCTTGACATGGTTCGCGGTGATCCAATCCACGGCGGCAATAATGGATGACACCGAGCCTTTTCCCTCGCAATTTGTCACCCGCACACTGTGGATGGCCGCGCCTTTCGCCACGCCGTACGAATTGCTGCCGATAATCCCGGCCACATGCGTTCCATGGCCATGACAATCGCTGTATCCGCCATCAACTGTATCAAAATCGTTGGTAGCCCGGCCGCCAAAATCAGGATGTGCCGTGCTAATACCGCTGTCCATCAGATACACATTCACACCAGAACCTGACTGATAGTAGGTGTAATTGCCGTCCAGCGGCAGGTTTTGCTGGTCAATACGGTCCAAACCCCAGGGTGAGGTTGTCTGAATAGAGTTGATGGTGATGTCATCTGCCAGCCAGACGACCTGATCGGCTTCGATGAACGCGATATCCGGATCCCGGCGAAGCAGGTCAAGCGAATCGGGTGAGAGTGACGCGGAAAAACCATTGATCACAGAGGAAAACGTGTAGTCAACGCTCGCGCCCAACACGGAAATCTCGCCGATGTGCGCGGCAGCATCTGCCCCGGCCGATTTGTAAACTACGATATAGCGGTCCGGGATGATCTCCACGCCATGCGGCTGGATCAACGGTACGACGGGCGGCGGGTTGGTTGATGTGGGGGATGTTGTTGGCGTGGCAGAGGTTGCCGGTGTGGCAGATTCTGTTACGGCCGGGGTGGGGTTTTGAGTCTCACTTGATACCGGTTCCGCTGTCGGAGTT
>CAYQTY010000328.1:0-3875 GCA_964420535.1 uncultured Leptolinea sp.
GTTTCATCCGTTGTACAGGTTGTACCGGCTGTGGCAAACGCGGAACCCGTTGAGCCGAATATCTGGCGCAATACCATCCTGGCTGCCCTTCTGGGATTTCTGATCGCGTCTGTTGCCCTCATCGCGCGCGAATCTCTGGATGACACCGTCAAAACGCCGAATGAGATCACCCGCATGTTTGACCTGCCCATCCTCGGCGTGATCAACCATCACGGCTCAGAGGGAGAAACGCCCATCACCCTGGCTGAACCCCGTTCGCCGGTGGCAGAAGCCTACCGAGCGCTGCGCACCAACATCAGTTACGCCAGCGTAGACCGTCCATTGCGCACCTTATTGATCACAAGCGCCGTACCCGGCGATGGTAAATCGACCACGCTCGCCAACCTGGGCATTGTTCTGGCCCAAAACGGTAAAAAAGTGATCATTGCCGATTGCGACCTGCGCCGGCCTCAGATCCATACCCACTTTGGCCTCACCAACCGGCAGGGAATGAGCACCCTTTTCGCCCTCACAGGTGATGGTTTGAACAGCGTCCGCCAGCCCACCCCGGTCGACGGCCTCACGGTAGTCACCTCGGGTTCATTGCCGCCGAATCCATCCGAGTTAATGGGATCGCAGAAACTGCAATCTATTCTTACCACTATGCGCAACTCGGCGGATATCATCCTCATCGATACCCCCCCGACCCTCACCGTAACAGATGCTTCTGCCCTCGCTCCGTCGTTAGACGGGATCCTTCTGGTCGTCCGCCCGGGTAAAACAAAAATAAGCGCCCTCCGGCAAACTGTCGAGCAGCTTCGCCAGGTAAATGCCCGAATTCTGGGTGTTGTTTTGAACGATGTTGCCGTCAGCGGAAAATCATACAGCTACCACTATAACTACTACCATAACTACACTGAAAATCAGGAGTACTTCGAGAATCAGGGAAAAAAGAAAAAAGGAAAATAGCGTCGAATTTCAATACTCGAATCCGGGCGGATGGCAGATGAGAGAAATTGACGATCAATTTCATCGGACAATCCCTGGCAGGTATTGGTAAAAAAATGTTGAAAGTGACAATCCTCCAGAGCCCGGATCATTTGATAGTCAATATACTTTCTTCATGGCAGATATACCATTACAGAGGGATCAATATGGCTGACACCGATTCGAAATTATGACAGCGAAAAAGCAGCTTGGCAGCGCCATGATTTTTTACGCGATCGGAACATTTCTCCAGCGTATTGGCGCCTTTATACTTGTTCCTTTATATACCTCTGCCTTGCTTGTCAGTGAATATGGTGTGCTTGAAACCGTCACAGTGACCTACCAGGTGTTCATGATCCTGATCAATTTCGGGTTGAGTAATGCCCTGATCCGGTTTTATCATGAATGCCATGATGATACCGAAGTCTACAAAATGATCCGGTCTTCCTGGGTAAGCGTCGCCGGTATCTCAATCCTTCTGTTTTTCGCTATCAGTCCATTTTTTCCTGCTATCAGTTCCTTTTTGCTCAAAGAAAACCAATCCACAGAATTCATCACCCTGTCCTTTTTCTGGGCCGTTGGAGGGGCGCTGAATCAGCAATATTTTGGTTTTTATCGTGCCCGCCAGGAAGCCCGCACGTATATTATTCTTTCCATCGTCTACTTCATTCTTTCCACATCGCTGAACATATATTTTGTACGGTTCCTGAATTTGAAAGTGACTGGCGTACTTGTTGGAAACCTGATTGTAGTCTGGGGGATAAACCTGATCGCCTGTATAAAGTTTTTCGGACGTGACCGGTCACTCTCATTGGTATGGACCAAAAAACTCTTCGGCTTCGGCTTTCCACTTCTGTTTGGAATCATCAGCTGGTTGATCTTAAATTCAGCCGATCGGTTTTTCCTCGCGCATTATCGTGATCTTTCAGAAGTGGCCGTTTACGGATTGGGCTACAAAGTGGGGCTAATAGCCCAGATCGCTGTGGTCACTCCTTTCCAGTTAGCCTGGGCGCCGTATATGTTCACAAAATCCGTATCGTTAACAGAGCAAGTCAAAGAAGAATTTTCCCGCATTTTTACCTATCTACTTACCGCGTTCAGCATCGTAGGCTTGGGAATCTTTCTGTTTTCCAGAGAGATAGTTTTTCTATTTGGTTCCGGCAAGTACGCCCGAGCCGCCGAAGTAATCCCCTTTATATTGGTTGCCTACTTGTTTTCAGGCGTGTTTTATTGGTCCGGTAGCTTCTTGAATTTAACCAATAAGACATTTATTTACAGCGCCATACTTCTTTTTACAGCCGCCTTAAACCTTTTATTAGACTGGCTGTGGATTCCACTCTATGGATGGCGGGGCGCAGCCTGGGCCACAGTGATCACTGTTGGAGGAGCGGGGATCTTGACGCTGACCGCCGCGGAACGGGTATACCCAATCCGTTTGGAAAAGGCTCGTATTATAAAATTATTGTTTGCGTTGGGAATAATAATTTTTATACACAATTTTTTAAACACTTTTGAAACTCTAGCGGGTTTTATAAAACCGCTCCTCCTGTTTCTATCATTTCCGATGCTGTTATTCCTGGTCGGTTTTTTTACCCCGCAAGAAAAAGTTTATATCCACACCCTGCCAGGTCGTATAAACGAGATAGCGATTTTTTTGATCTCCCCGGATACAACCACAAATACCGGTAACACTGAACCTCAATGGAAGAATTTCTGGAAAAAGTTCCTATACAGGTTATGGAGAAGACGCAAACCGATAATTAATTCAGGTCAATATTGGATAGAACGATACGATTCCGGGGGAAATTCCGGAGCAGGATCATATAATGAACTGGCCAGGTTTAAAGCCGATGTGTTAAACAATTTTGTTCAGAAAGAAAAAATATCAAGAATTATCGAATTTGGGTGCGGAGATGGAAATCAATTGAGCCTTTCAGAGTATCCATCTTATATCGGATTTGACATCAGTCCAAAAGCGCTGGAACTGTGTAAGAGCAAATTTGCCGGTGAACCAACAAAAGTATTCAGGTTGGTCAGTGATTATGCTGGCGAGACGGCAGATTTGACCATTTCGTTGGATGTGATTTATCACTTGCTGGAAGATCCGCAATTTTCTCAACATATGGAGCGGTTGTTTAGTTCATCTGAGAAATTCGTGATCATTTACTCGTCCAATACAGATGAACAGATGGTGAACCAGGCGCCGCATATCCGTCACCGCAATTTTTCAAAATGGATTCAAGATAATCAACCGCAATGGGAATTGGTCAAACACGTACCCAATCAATATCCATTTTCGATTGACAATCCGAAGGGGTCATTTGCTCACTTCTTTATTTATAAGAAAATCCAAACATCAGATTAGCTTTATCACAAACATATCCGGGATAAAAAAGATGAAAGAAACCCGACTGGCGCAAACTTTTTTAGGGAATACGGATGAGTAAAATTTTATTACTAGCAGGTGATTTTCCTCCCATCAGGGGTGGAATTGCGTCCTATCTGCACGCCCTTGCAAGCCTTTTTCCGCCAGACGAGATGGAAATTATTGGACTGCCAACACCGGGGAGCAGAGATTTCGACAAAAACCAGAATCTGATGATCAGTCGTTTACCGATTCCACCAAAATGGGGACCTGAATCCGGGCTGTTTAAATTTCTTGCTCCGTTCTACTTATGGGAATTAATCAAAAAAACCAATATAGACTATATCATTTGCGGCCAGGCACATCATTCTCTGTTGATTCCAGTCTGGTTTTATCAAAAGCTGAGAGGGATTCCTTTTGGAGTAATCGTGCATGGATTTGATGTATCTTCACTTCAAGTACGTTTCTATAAAAAGCTCACCATACAATTATTGCGATCGGCGAGGGCTATATTCGCGAACAGTGAAAGGACAGCGTTGATAGT
>CAYQTY010000329.1:0-3855 GCA_964420535.1 uncultured Leptolinea sp.
CAGTTCTTCACCCGCGCCGGGCTGAATATGCCGCATATCTTCGTGATGGCCGGCCTGGGCAAACCCGTGCCGCACATTTCCCGCAAGATCAATCCCCTCACTCCGGGGCTTGCCTGGGTACGCGGAATGGATATTCTGCCGGTTTTGACCACGGAAGAGGCGATTGAAAATTCGCGCCGAAGTCTAAAGGAACGGGTATCAAGAATAAAAACCGGGAACCAGGGGTAGCCATTGAACAAACCGGTCCTGCTTATTGGATCATCAGGGTTTATTGGCACAAGTCTGGTTCAAGGTTTGGAAGACCGGTACAGGATTTATCAAATCAACAGGCACGTGGATCACTCCACATCAGCCGGGCTGGATCTTGCCGCCGATCTGCTTGACACAAAAAGCTCTGAACAGATAAGCGAATGGTCAAACGGTAAAGAATTTTCTGCGATTCTTTACCTGACGAATATTAATAAGCGCAATCTCTCTCCTGATTTAACAATGGAGGAGGCGAATCTACTCGCCCTGGATAATTTCTTATCAAATTTCACCGGTACAGCGGAAGCCTTTGGCTTTTTCAGCAGTGTTTATGTGTATAAGAATCCTGCGTATGGCTTCCCGATCAATGAGAATTCACCTATTGATCCTTCTTCCGTCTATGGCCGGTTTAAAGTTGATATGGAACAAAGGGTAATTAATTGGTGCAAGACACGAAAAATCCCCCTGTCAAATTTCCGTCCGGAATGGGTTTATGGTGAGACGGAAAAAACACAAAAATTAATCCCGCAATTATGCCACGCGGCGGCATCCACAGAAATCCATTCCGTGACCATAAATCCGGAGGAAACAAGGCAGCCCATCTACGTTGGCGATATTGTCAACGCAACAGGGAGCTGGTTGAATATCTCTCACCGGCTACCGGTTGAAACCTTTCTTCTGGTGGGGCCGAAGTCTATCCGCCAGAGCGACCTGGTTGAAATCGCCCGGTCCCGGGCATCCATTCCCGGGAATCCCCGGGTAAATCTGGTTGAAAACAGTTCGGCCAGCCTCCATTATTCTTTTGATAACTCGGGAACGCGCGCAAGGTTAAATTGGCAACCCGAAATTACCCCGGAAATGGGGTTGTCAAAAGTTATTGATTTTCTGAAATCAGTAAAGGATAACTAGCGGGTATGGAAAAATCCTGGCTGTTTTTTGACCTTGACGGCACTCTCCTTGACATCCGCCAGCGGTTTCATCGGCTGCACTCTGATTGCCTGACCGGGTTGCACGGCACACCATTATCCCCCGAACAGTACTGGCAGCTCAAACAGGCGAAAACCAGCGAAGCCGATATCCTGAAGGTCAATCACGATGACGGTCTGTTGCCGGAGTATGAAGTATTACGCAAACAGCAGATCGAAGCCATTGATTACCTTCAATTCGACGATTACTGGGACGGGATGACCTATAACCTGCACAATCTGGGGGAGAATTTTGACCTGGCCATTGTCACATTGCGTAACGACCCGGCAAGTCTGGAGTGGCAGGTGGAACATCTTGGCCTTCGCGATTTTTTCTCTGTGATCCTCTACCCTGAACCGGGTGATGAGTCACCGGTGCGGCACGAAACAAAGGTTGCCATGGTACGGCGGCAATTCGGCGACCGGCCTCTATCCGGCTGGTTTATCGGCGACACGGAAGTGGACATCCTTGCCGGAAAGGCGCTCGGGCTGAAGACCTGCGCCGTCACCTTCGGGCTGCGCAACGCAGAGGTCATGTCTACCCTGCAGCCGGATTTTCTGGCCCGATCACCCGAAGAGTTATACAGCCTGTTTGATCGCCTGCTCGCGGGTTAAACCATCGGTTGGTGAACCTGTCGAACCACACGGCTGGTGAACCTGTCGAACCACACGGCTGGTGAGCCTGTCGAACCACCGGTTGGTGAGCCTGTAGCGGTTGGTGAGCCTGTCGAACTACCGGTTTATGAGCCTATCTGCTGATTGGTGAGCCTGTCGAACCATCGGTTGGTGAGCCTGTCGAACCACCGCTTGGTGGAATACCTCAGAAACCCTGGTAAATAAACACCGAACCGGCGGTTTGAATATTTAACCCGATAGCTACAGCCAGTAAAAGTATTCCGAAGGCGATTACCGCCGAACGGGGCATCAAAGGCATATCCTGCCACCAGAGTTCTGACTTTTTATGTTGAGCCAGATAATCAAGCAAGAAAGAAAAAGCTGCCACAATAAATAACAGTGGGGATGCTGATTGTGTTCCGATGGACGGTTGGACCAGCATGTTCTTCCAGACCACCATGGTTTGTTTGAAGGTTGTCACGGCGAAAGGAACCATGGTGTAGGTAAACAGTACAAAAACTACGAGCATTGAAATCCCCTGCCAGACCCATGAAAGATTCTGAGGCCGCATACGGGGAAACTTTTCATACAGTAGCCGCTCGATGATCAAATACAGCCCATGGATCGTTCCCCACACGAGCATCGCCAGCGAAGCGCCGTGCCAGAAACCACTGGCCAGCATGGTGGCAATCGGGGGAATAACCACGGCAAATCCGGCCCACAGGTTCTTCTTTCCCAGTTTACGACTGAGCGGGAAGTAGATGGTCTCCCGCAGCCAGGTGGATAGCGTGATATGCCATCGGCTCCAGAACTCGGAATAATTGCGGGCAAAGAATGGCTGCAAAAAGTTTTCGCTCAGTTCCAGCCCGAACAGGCTGCTCAAGCCGCGCACAATACTGGTGTACCCGGCGAAATCGTTGTAAACCAGCATGGTAAAGGCAAAAATCTGAACCCAGCCAACCTTATCCGCATCCGCCAGCCAGTCAGGAATAAAGAAATACAGGATCCTCACAATCAGAAGCTTTCGGATCAATCCGGCCAGGATCAATCCCAGTCCCCGGGAGAAATTGAATGTTTCCACGGAAGCCAGCTTTGACAACCTGTCAAAAAAAGCGCGCGGCTTTTCGATTGGGCCGGAGGTGATCTTGGGGAAATACGCCAGGTAGAGGGCGAAATCGACAAAACCGGGAATGGTGGTCATCAGACCGTTCCGGATGTTCAAATGCAGACTGATCAATTGCAAAATGTAAAATGAGAACCCGACCGGAAGCAACCATTTGCCGGTGACGACATTCGCTTCAGGGAATACCAGCCCGGCATAGCGGGACGTTAAAAATTTCAGGCCGATGAAAACTGAGAGATTTAACAGGACGGCCTGGACGAAATACGCGTCATACGCCTTCTTAGAACGACTTAACTTCCTGACAAACCAGTAATTGCACACTGTCAAAATGACCAGGGTCAGTAGGAAGCGGATATCCAACAACCCGTAAAAAACAAATGACATTAACAGCAGCCAGGGTCTACGCTTATCCGTCGGTAGGGCATGATAGATCAACAATGTGACGGCAAAAAAAACGGCGAACGGGAGGGAGATCAGGTCCATATTATTTAACTGCTCCCTCATTTTTCAATTCATCCAGAATATATCGGGTGAACTTCTCCGCTCCTGTGATGTTCAGGTGGTTGCGGTTGAACCAGTCGGTTTCTGTCACGATTGACGAAATTTCGCTCTGTGTCTGAATAAACGGAACTCCGTTTCGATCCGTTATCTTTTTTACAGGTTCGATGAATCGTTCCTTGTACGCCGCATCACCGCCTTCGATCAAGTACGGGTAATACACCGGATGTACGGCAAATTCAATAACAATGGGCTGAATTCCCCTGGTTTTAAATTTCGCCAGGGTTTCATCCAATGCCTGTGTATCCGCCGGATTGACGTGATAATCTTCCAGGGTCACTCCCTGGTCCTTTTCCTGAACCGG
Organism: uncultured Leptolinea sp.; assembly: GCA_964420535.1. Taxonomy (GTDB): domain Bacteria; phylum Chloroflexota; class Anaerolineae; order Anaerolineales; family Anaerolineaceae; genus Leptolinea. The sequence goes on from CAYQTY010000329.1 coordinate 3,812, forward strand.
GTGATATTCTGCCGTCTGGCGTATGCCGCGGCCGGTCAGGAGTT